>NZ_CAWQJR010000192.1:0-26043 GCF_963894935.1 Xenorhabdus sp. PB61.4 | reverse complement strand
TCAATAAATCGGTCTTCATCGCGTTAGGCATTAATACCGAAGGTCACAAGGAACTGCTGGGCTTATGGCTGGCCGAGAATGAAGGAGCGAAGTTCTGGCTTGGCGTACTGACAGACCTCTATAACCGGGGACTGAAAGATATTTTTATCGCGTGTGTGGACGGGTTAAAAGGGTTTCCGGAAGCGATTAATACCGTTTATCCACAGACTCGGGTGCAGTTGTGTATTGTCCACATGATACGTAATAACCTGCGCTATGTATCCTGGAAAGAGGCCAAAGCGGTTGTCAAAGATCTCAAGCAGATTTATCAGGCCCCAACAGAAGAAATAGCGTTACAGGCTTTGGACGCTTTTGCTGAACAATGGGATGGGCGTTATCCACAAATTAGCCGTAGCTGGCGAGAAAACTGGGATAATTTGTCCACGTTTTTTGCCTATCCAACTGAAATCCGGAAGGTGATTTATACGACAAATGCGATAGAATCGCTCAACAGCGTCATTCGGCATGCGATCAAGAAACGCAAAATCTTCCCGTCGGATGATTCGGTGAAAAAGGTGATCTGGTTGGCGATTCAAGCGGCGTCTAAAAAATGGACTATGCCTATCCAAGATTGGCGTCTTGCGATGAGTCGTTTTATGATTGAATTTGGTGACCGTTTAGACGGTCACGTTTAAACGAAAATGGCGATTACACAAAATACTAAACAAGGTCTCTCTGTACTCTATTCGCATCCAGATAATCTGCCCACCATTGCACCATCAGTCGCCTTTCCTCGATATGCTCTGCTTTATGAATATAAGCAGCCCTCACCGAGTTGTGTTCTTGGTGGCTCATTTGCCTTTCTACCGCATCCTTCGACCATAGCCCTGACTCAATCAACGAACTACACGCCATCGTTTTGAAGCCATGCCCACACACTTCCGTCTTCGTATCATAACCCATCACACGCAAAGCATTGTTCACCGTGTTTTCATTCATTGGTTTTCTAGGGTTGTGGTCACCGATAAAGATCAGCTCGTGATCACCGCTGAATTGATAGATCTGTTTTAAGCTCTCAATGGCTTGTCGGCTTAAAGGAACTAAGTGAGTAGTACGCATTTTTGATCCGCGATGTGAGTGTTTAACCCCTTCTATCGCTTCGCGTTCTGCGGGGATCGATCGTCCACATGGCATTATCAAAATCGATTTCATCCCAACGAGCAAAACGCAGTTCACTAGAACGAATGAAGACTAATAAGGTAAGTTTGACGGCAAGAGTGGTTCATGGTCTGCCAGTATAGCTATCTATGCGTTGTAAGAGCTCAGGTAAACGTTTTAACTCTAATGCGGCTCTATGGACTCGTTTACCTGTAGCAACTGCACCAGCCATATCTTGAGCTGAGTTATAGTCAATTAATGCGCTTTGTACTGCATAGCGCATTATGGCTGTCACACGTTGTTGTAAACGTGCCGTCACTTAAAGACGTCCAGACATCTCTACGGCTTTAATGGGTTCGAGTAGATCGCGAGTTTTTAGTTCAGCAATATTACGCTTACCAACAGTAGCAAAAATATTGTCCTCAAGACTTTTGAGTACTCGATGACTATGGCCCTCTGACCACTTCTTATTCGTTGCATGCCAATCGCGAGCAACCTTTTCAAAGGTATTAAATTCCTTTTGCTGCTCTTCCTTTAATTCTTTCTTGTGTTCGCGAGGGTCGATGCCTAAAGCAACTTGCTTTCTGGCAGCATCCCTTCTTTCTCTTGCATCCGCTAAATAGATCTCAGGGTACACACCAAAAGCCATCAAATGTTATTTGCTGCCAAAGCGAAAACGAAAGCGCCAGTATTTGGAGCCATTGGGGTGAACATACAGAAACAAGCCATCACTGTCTGTCAATGTATAAGCTTTCTCGTCTGATTTAGCTGCACGAACTTTCGTATCGGTTAAAGCCATATTCTTTGTCCTCTACACCTCAAAGCAAGCATATGCTCTAAATAATTCGGATTACATGTAGGCGGCAAGTGAAGATAGCCGAGGAGCATAGATAACTATGTGACTCGGATAGCTAAACGAAGCCAACACCCATATAACTCGAAGTATGACGAGTATACAAACATTATCGAAGCGAAGATATACTCAGTTATATACTCACAGGGAGGTTGATGTGGGTTGAGTTAGATTGACATGCATTGACTGAAAACGTGGGAAAAGCCTTGCAAACACTGGATTTCAGATACAAAAAAATACGTCCGTTGACGTCTATTGATGTTCCGATGGTGCGAAGGCCGGACTCGCAAATAGATATAATTAATTGAAATTAAATAAATTATTAAAAAGACGTTTTCAAAATGCCCCATTTTGTGCCCCATATTTATTTTACTCCTTTTACCTGTTCATGTATTTGATTTTAATATATTTTTATGAGTGACTTGATACATTGGTATAAGAATGAAGTTAAAAAAGCCATGAGGTTTAAATTAGTCTGCCATCACACTCTCAGGGCTTCGTATAAAAATTTATCATTTTCACAAAGTAGATCACAAGTTGAAACGGGTTATTCCTGCGGCTTATCTCGAACCTTACGCTCAATTAATCGACCCTGCTTATCAAAATAACGGCTAGGCCAGATTTCTGAGGGGTGAATACCGAGATAGTTAGCGATTATCCACTCGCCTTTAGGCCATTGCCTGCTGAGTGCATTTGCTAATGTTGATGAGCTGAGTCCTGCTTCACGAGAAATAGCCGCTAAGGTTGTACCACGTTTACGTAACGCTGCGATGATATCGGCCTGATGCCAGTCATTTTGAACATTGTTGTTATTCATTCCTGTTACCCCTTCCATTAATTAATATTGATGGTGGTGATTCAAGGCAGGGTTAGCAGACTGGGTTCACACCAGCGAGGCCGAAGCCTCCCCTACCTGAATCACCATTGAAAGGGTGAACGCAGGCGCACTGGCAGAAACCTCCTACCAGTGTTAGTGAACACAAGGCTGCTAAACCTTGACCATTGGATTGTGCCAATGGCAGGAATACTTTAACTGATTGTATTATTGGACTCAATAACCGAACGAATAAGTTTAACAGCTATAAATTCATTCAACATAACAGCCAAAGTTTCGAATACGATCAATTCTCTAATCAATCAGCTCTATTTATATCTAACAACATGCAATCTCTGGCGCGCGACCATACTGGCAAAACAGAAAATACCAGTCTTGCCCTTGATCGATATCTGTGCGCCAGAGTGAACGCAAGTTGAGGTGTTGCGGGGTATCGGTTGAGTACGCGGTACTGCCGCCTGTATGAACAGGTCATCCCCACCGGCTAAAAGCCAGCCTCGATATCGTCAAGTTCTCCTTTTGATACTATCTATAAAATGCAGTGTCAGATTCACTGTGTGGTTAATTAGGCCAAAGCCTGTCAGGGTTGTATTGCTCTTTTGCTGCGGCGTCACTTTCAGCGGTAAACCTGCAAAAAGTGACGCCTTGAGTTCCGTAAACAGTCAGTAAAAGCTGTGCGAGCATTGGAATGCTCACAGGGCACAGCAAAACGCCGCAAGGTTAAATGTCAAATGGTAGTAATGAGTTAAATGTTTAGGTGTAAAAAATTTATCTGATGAATAATTCAAACAGAGATAGGTGAGAAGTATGAATCGGATGTACAAAATCCATCCTGTTATTTATTGAAAATAAAGGAAAATATGCTTTGTGTTGATATGAAAGATAAGTGCATGATCTAATGTTCACTACACTTGATTGGCTATATAAAAACACCTTTTGGGTGTATTTTTTCGTTTAAGAAACCTTCATCGCCAGAGGGTGGTTTAAGTGTCTGACAATATCTGCTTCCAAAGGTGTGCAGATGTACCACAATTCTTGCTCTCCCTTTCAGGCTACGGGAGTTTTTGTTGCCATTACAGCTATATGGCCATCTATGATGGCGAGTAAGTTGGTTCAGATTAACGATTTTTCTGAATTTTGACAATAGCGTGACTGAATTAATGTGTAATAATAGGTATGTAAAGATCTATATCCATCATGCTGCAGTTATATTTGTAATATACTGACTTTAAATAATATATAAATTTTATATAACTTTTAATTATAATAAGTTAAGAGCACGGCGCAGAGTGTTGGTTATATATTTATGTTGGTTTTCAATTTTATATTTTTATCTTAACCTCAGGTCTGAACATAAGATATCAAACCTGAGCATTGCCTCTAATTCAAACGTCAAGTGAGCTCAGATATTTTCTTGAAGAATCCATATTAGTTCCATAAACCCCGTAAGTATCATTTTCCCCGACAACTGCACGTACTAGATTATCGGTTATCTGAGACAGCTTTTTCAGCTCAGCATACATTGATGCCTTTTCAAAAATTTTCCGAGTTTCATTAGGTACGTATAATGTCTGAGCAAGTGAAAAATTATCACAGAGATACCGTAGCCACCGCTGCGTTTCGGCAAGGACTGCAAGTTCAAAAAATCGGTTATACGAAAGGTTACTAATATCTGCATGATACATGATAGATGCAATATCATAACTACTAAGATCAATATGCAGGTCGTCTATCACCGCATCAGCCCGTAGATTTTTAAGCAAACGTATCGCTTTTCTTAAACCACCAAAAGATCTATCACACCGATCTTCTATACGTTTGATATGGAGAAAGGGTAAGTTACAAATATATTCATAATTTTTACTATCATAAATAGCTATTCCGCGATACTCCTCTTGCTGGAACCGCTGGTAATTGGATGTATCCCACCATATTGCTGGAACAACATCGACCTCTCTTGGTAGAGAGCCACCTGTGATTTTAAGGGATTTAGCTCCTGATCTATCTACCCTTGCCGCTGGGAATGCGGCATCCAAGACATCAGCAGCTTTATTACGTAGTGTTCTGAGTACATCGAGTGCTGATCTAGTCGCTGCCGGGTAGCTTGATGCTTTTATACCTTCTCGGTCAACCAGCAGTAATGCTTCATCAATAGTGATCAAATCAACATCACTCACGCCTTTGATATGAATATTGAGAGGTACAGAACCTTGCAGGTGGAATGATGCATTAATTCCTTCTTTAGAAAGCCCTGACTTGAGCTGATTTTCAACTCGTTCAGCAGTCTCATAGCAGATTCTAGTATAATTAAGATCCACTTCCTGCATAGCTCCTAGGGCATAGCGTGTTGCTGAATCGAGCTTTCCTCGTGTTTCCCACTTTTCAGTAAAAGCAGCTTTATTCAGATTAGCTGTAATACTCTCAAAAGCTGCGATACTCTCAGCAGAGTCATAAGTCGCAGTATAAGATCGGGGTAATTTACGGCGCTCGCTAAGCCGCTTAATCTTCTGACTATAATCCGCCATTTTTGTTTTTTCTCCTCAAAGTCATGGTACCGTATGTATTTCTCCCTCTACCATTGAAATACTCTCCTATGGCAGAGTTAAGATCCTCAGAAAACTCAAGATCCACAAATCCCACATGAGACTGCATCTCATCATTACCCGCCAATGGTCTGTTGGTATAGTTGTAAAGCAGGCGGTAACTGATACCCTGATCGTTAATCACGGATGCAGTAATACTATCAGACTGCGAGGTGTTCGTTGTCTGCCGGATGCGTACTTTATCCCAAGTTTGCACTATGCGAATGACTCCTTTCCACTCGCATATACGCTCTTCTGGGTGAAGTGTCTTACCTATTACCTCCCACTCACCACTAAGGTTCGGCATGCTGATAAGCTGACCAACAAAAGGGCGTTTCCAAAGGTACTTGTTTAGAACATGGTATAGCAGAAAATAAATCATTCCTGCACCAGCAAGCGATAAGACAGACGGTGGTAATGTGGCATCGATTCCCCACCACAATTGCGACAGGTCAACCAGTTTGAGGAGGAAGTAAATAGTAAAAGCAGATAGCGCTGAGGCAGCAATGGACAATATACGCCCCATATTGCTGCGACTAAAACCATTAATGACGATATATTCATGATGCTTCATGGGACTTCCTACTATAATCTATAGATATTTAATGAGTTATATGTATGTTATCGTGTTGGTGTGACTAACATAGTAACTCACAAAATTCTTATATTTTGACTAAGCTATATGTTTAAGTGTCTTGTGTAAACATATTAATAATGTTTACCGTGATGCAGCGTAAGATAATAGTTTCTACTAGCTGACGTGTTTCTATCTGATTACTCAAAAGTAGTTGATTTTAATTTATTAATCATATAATTATATAATTTTTATACGAAAAGTTTTCACTTTCTGCTTAAAAATGACTTGTCAATTTTTTCTTCAAATGTTGCCACTCTTTTTTAAGATACCAGCGTAAAAAACACCACCTAATATTTACTTGCATTTTTCCTATCATCCCTGCTGCCATCTGTTTTCTCCGTAATTCCTGAATATCCTCCCAAAGTTGCTCACGTTCAAAAAAAGTCCATACAAGGGGTGCGGGTGTAAAACCATTGGTATAACACACCGGAGCTACCCACTCGAAAAGAACCATTTCAACATGTTCAAGAGGGAAATTTTTCGCTACAGAAGCGATATACTCATAATCAACTTCATTATCTACAAAGATACTAGATAGCGCTTCACATAAATCTATATCAGTTAGTTGATTGCCCAACGGGTAAATTCCTCTATTTCTTCATCTAAAGTATCAGCAACCACCGAACCAACAATTGCCCCTGCTGCGCTACCCACTAATACCAGAACAACAGCACAGACAGGAGCACCAGGCCCACATACCGGAGATACAGCTAAACCAGCAAGTGCTCCACCAGCAGCACCGCCTCCAATTTGTATTCCTTGTTTAACCGCTTCTTTAGGTTTATTTTCAGCATTCAATATTTCATGTGTTGCCAATACTGCCGTAAAGATAATTCCAACTTTTCCTATAACCTTTAATCGTTTATTTGCCGTTGTGAATTTAGAGTTATCTCTTGCTGAGGCTTCTATGATCTCATAGTAAATTGTACTTTTTTGATCTGGAGTAAGGCTACCAAATACTTTTCCAAATTTTTTCTGAGAATATTTATCAATAAGTTTTTCAAAAGATGGAGGTGTTTTTTTATGTCTCTCAGCAAAGGCCAACCCTTGTGCTGACGTGAATTTTCTATGCTCTGCCATAATTTGGTTACGCATTTCGTAACAAAATTCAGCGGCTTCTTTCACTGATATTTTTTTTGTATTCACCATCTGCTTAATTTCAGAAACCGTTCTTTTAATATTTGAAGTATAGCTTTGTCTGACATTAGCATCGTTAATTACATCGGTAGAAAATTTAATTGAAGCACCTTCTAACGCTGCCACAGCCTTATCTAAAATAGGATCTTCAATAGGATGTTCTTGCTTTCCTGCATAAGTCCCTTCTACCACTTCATATGCCATGATTTCACCCAATAATTTTATTTAATAAGATTTCTGTCAAACTTTGTGGAGAACTTTCTTTTTCAAAATGTTCTATTTCAAGTTTTACACACTTATGGCCTGTTATTGATGTAAACATGACTTTATTTTCTTGGTTAAATTCACCATTAAGAATTGAGCCATCATCAAGCGTCGCAATACATTTTATGCCGCAATAATCAATTTCAGGGGAAACACTAAAACCAATCCATTTTTTGGTTTCTGAGAGTAATTCCTGTGTTTCTGTCTTTCCAGGAGAGAGGACTGTATTTTGATAACTATCTGGAATAGAGTGAATAAGATTTGCTCCGCAAGGGCAAGTGCTCTGGCTATCTAACGTTCCAGCCAGTTTAGTTCCCATATCAAAAAAGCAATTCACACCACCTACGATAGAAAAATTACCCGAATGATTTCCACAAGTAACAAGAGATCCTTCTGTTGCAGCCTGTCGCCCATAAAACGTGATGTTGCTGATTCCTGTAAGGATTATTCCTCCACAACTTGTTTTATCTCCTACAGTCAAAAAGTGTCCTATAGCCATACTCCTTTCTCCCTATGCCGATACAATTTTACTGATAGAACAATTTATAACCTCCATGATATACCAGAAAATTTTAAGCATTCCACTATGAGCAAGGATCATTCAATAAAAATGTGACAAATGTCATTTCCAATCCAAAATCAAGTGATTACCTACCTTAAATTTAACGTAGTTCAATAGCTTAAAACCACACTGACGCGCTACGCTTGTCTTCTCCGTGTTACCAGGCTAATAAATTAACCCAGTAACACGGAGAGCTGAAAGATCACCTACCAGAGAAAATATTTTTATCTACTCTCCCTATTAAAGAATTAGTAGTAAAACTGTTCACCCTGTTCACCTTTGAATAATTTTATTTAAATTCATATTGTTAAAGGGTCATGGGTTGAAATTAAACTCTTCACTACTCTTCACCCAACCGTTCACCTCCAACCAGAAAAAAGGTGAACAGTAATGAATAGTTGTGAACAGTTTTAAAATAACTATTCAGCCTATAATACATTGATATATTTGGTTTAAATTGTAGGGTGAACAGTGGTGAACACTTTTTATATTTCTTTGAAAAATATTTGTAATCAAAAAAATTATTCTTCTGGCTGGCTATTCCCTGTCAGTTTCGGCATCCATTCGACAGCAGTATCAAGATTCAGGCTCAGATTGCTGCGAATACCATGTTTGCTTTTCTTGCGCAGGTAATGCTGACCGTACTCCGCCAGTGCGCCCGGCATATCCATGCCAAAACGAGTTACAGAAACAGGTTTATTCAGGTTATTGCCTTTCATATAAGCAAGGTAGGAGTGATAAAGGTATTTACGGGGATTAAACGGCACAATCTCCGCATTGCCGATTAACAATCCATCAGGTTCATGAGAAGCAATGAGATAACCGCAGAAATCAACCATTGAATCTGTACCACGTTTAATATCCAGAGCTTCTGCTGATTTCTGTTGCTCTGCTAGTAAACGCCTTGCAGCTTGTGGGTCAACAAATCGATGCAGCAGATGCCGGATAATCACGGGCAGTTCTGTTGCAATTTTGTCCTGCAAGAGAGGATCGCGTTCATTTTCCGGTACGACTTCGGAAAAGTTGAAAATTACTCGACGCCGTGACACACCACCACTGCGATCACTGAAACTCATGGCGTTATTGTTCACTGCCAGCACTACCGCTGGAATACGAGTTGAGTAGGGTTGTTTGTGCTTCGGATCGATAGCAACTTCATCGCCTCCAGTAATTGCCTTGATGCCGGAACCATCGCCCACATAACGAGTCTGATCTGGTAGGATAATCAGTGAATAGCCGACAATCAACGCTCGTTCCCGCGGGTTTTCCAGTGCTGCCATACTCGCAGAAACAGTATTTCCTTTGCCTGCCAGCATTGAACAAATTTCAGCAAAGATACTTTTACCACTGCCTCCGGCACCGGTCACTTCCAGAAAAAGCTGCCAGTCATAACGGTTCGCCAATACCATAAACAGCGCAGCGAGTACCCGATCAAATTTGTTTTCGCAATTGGCTGTTGCCCGATTAAGCCAGAGCCAGAATTGCGGAGCATGGTCTTGGAGAGTTTCCCCCGAAACAGGAGAATTGAACGGAATGTCATTGGCAAGCAGCAGCCAGTCATTTTTACGATGAGGCCGGAACTGGCACGTTTTCAGATCAAACACGCCGTTATTGAACCCGATTAAGTGGCGTTCTGGTGGCTGCATCATGGGAAGCTGCAATTTTAGGGCATCCACGGCTGAACTAATGCCATGTGGTGAGTACGGCAGTTTTTCTTCCATAAAGGTGGCGACCATTTCCCGCTTTAAATCGCGATCACTGATCGGACGCCAAACAATGCCATCATAGTGGTGAACCATCTCCGAAGCGCCATCCAATGCTAAATCTCCGTCATAGCGCGTCAGTAACACCTCTCCGCGTTGGCTGGCTCCCATCTGACATAATGTCAGCTTTGAAGGTTCGGTATCATTATTAAGCTGAACGGCTGCTTTTTTCTTGATTAGTGTTGGTTGATAAAGCTCCTGAGTAAAGGCTTTCCGTGCTATTCCCACTCCGTGTTGCTGGCGGTAATCGTCCCAATCGGTTTTGTACTCAGTTGGTGGTAATGTGACCCATCCATTGATCGTTTTGGCGGTTTTTTCTGCCGCAATTTTTCCAATATTCTTTTTCGGCTTACCGTTCTTATCTAACTCATCGGGAAGATACCAATCATTATCTGCGGCAATAATGATTTTCGTATCAGGCCAGTGTTCCCGGACTGATTGAGCTACAGAGAGCAAATTACCTGCATCTATTGCAGCCAGAACGGTGCCTTGATGTAATTGGCTAACGGTCAATGCCGTGGCGTAACCTTCGGTAATGATCACTGTGCCTGGATGTTCTCCCAACTTTGATAATGCAATAAAAGCACTTTTCTTTTGGCTACCAGACAGTAATTTCTTTGTTCCATCCAGTTTGATGATCTGCGCACCTGTAACTTTTTTATCCAGTGTTACCAATGGCAATAATAACGAACCATCTTTCAGTAATCGCTGGTTAGAACAATGCAATCCTTTTGCAGTCAAATAGGGCGATTCTCCGGCGACAGTTAGCGTCATTAGTGCCGCTACTTTTTCGGCAATTGGCTGTGTTGTTTGAATGGTTTCTTTGGCTGGTTTGGATTCTGGCAAAGACAGCGCCAGCACGTTAGCCACAACTTTAGCAGCTTCCGTAATCGAGATCCTGTTGGTTTTTGCCACTAAATCCAGTCCATCGCCATAGTTTGGAGCGTCACACTGGCGGCAATGCCAGTTGCCGTTATGGTGATCATCAATAAAGTGAAAACGGTCAGTTCCGCCGCAAATAGGACAGGTGCCATGTTTGCCTTTTGCGGGAATATCAACACCACAGGCAGGTAGAAGATTTTCCCAATGATACATAGCAGATTTTTTCACGGATTGGATTAGGTCGAGCGGTTTTTGTCCGCCTATTTTATCTGAATGTGTAAATTTAGGGTGAGTTTGGGTATGCTGTATATCAGCCATCATCGTTACCTCGTATAACGGTTATTGGTTAGACGCCTCAGATGTGTATCAGCACACTGGGGCGTTGTTTTTTATGTCATGCTTTTATGCGTTATGTAATTGCTTATCCCGTATGTAAAATTTTTTGTCGGTTGTACTACTGGTTTTTTCTGTCACGAAGCGGTTTGGCAAAATCATAAGGAGTTACAAATTGCTCCTTGTTAGCATCTAGGTAATCCGCCCACCATTGCACCATCAACCGCCGTTCATCCAAATGTTTGGATGTGTGAATATACGCCGCCCGGACATTGTTTCTTTCGATATGGCTTAACTGGCGTTCGATCGCGTCATCACTCCACAGGCCAGATTCGCCCATTGCACCGCGTGCCATTGTGCGGAATCCGTGTCCGCAAACTTCTGTTTTGGTGTCATAGCCCATCGCTCGCAACGCATTATTAACGGTGTTTTCACTCATCACTTTTTTTGGATCGTGATCACCGGGGAACATTACCTCACTCTCTCCGCTCAGGCTGTGTAAGGTTTCGATAAGCGAAATAGCCTGATGGCTCAATGGTACAATGTGCTCGGTTTTCATTTTCATACCACGTTGAGAATGCTTAACGCCATCAATGGGTTTTCGTATCGCCGGTATATGCCAGACAGCCCTTTCAAGATCGATTTCTTCCCAACGGGCGAATCTCATTTCACTGGAACGAACAAACGTTAATAAAGTCAGTTCTACCGCGATTTTAGTAAGCAAGCGCCCACGGTAACAGGAAAGACGAGCCAAAAATTCAGGCAGGCGTTCATGAGGCAATGCAGGGTGATGTTTGGGTTTTACTATGGTGAGAGTACCCGCCATATCATTGGCAGGGCTATATTCAAGGAGATCATTTTGGACAGCATAACGCATGATGGCAGCTACACGCTGTTGTAATCTCTGGGCTATATCATGTTTACCATCAGTATCAACGGCTTGGATCGGTGCTAATAGTTGGCTGGTTCGTAAAGTGCGAATATCAAGAGTACCAATATAAGGGAAAATGTATTGTTCAAAACCTCGCATAATCCGCTCTCGATGGTCTTCGCTCCACCGTTTATTGCTGGCGTGCCATTCACGCGCGATCCGTTCAAAGGTATATGCACCCTTTGATTCGGCTTGTGCGTCTTTTTTCTCTGCTTTGGGATCAATACCTTGAGCAAGTAATTTTTTGGCTTCGTCTCGCTTAACGCGTGCATCGGCTAATGACACAGCAGGGTAAACACCAAAGGCCAGCCGATCTTCTTTTTTATCTGTGGGGCGATGATACTTCATGCGCCAGTATTTAGAACCGCGCGGCGTGATTTCGAGATACAAGCCAGCGCCATCCGCTAATTTATAGGATTTCTCTTTCGGTTTCGCAGTCTCGATTTGTCGGGCGTTTAGTTTCATTTTTGGGGCACATTTACAATCGAAGTGTAGGTGCCCCAAATTATGCCCCTTGGTGCATGTTGATTGCAACAGACCATAGTAGACGGCAAAATAACTAAATATCTTGATTTATTGGAGTTTTTTGGGAGTTTGTAGACTTGGGTAGACGCTAGTAAACTAACGAATGGTGCCGAAGGCCGGACTCGAACCGGCACACCCGAAGGCGGTTGATTTTGAATCAACTGCGTCTACCGATTTCGCCACTTCGGCACTGAAAGGGGTCGGAAAACGAAAGCCATTATACTTGCCCGAAGACCATTCGCAACACTTATCCTTCCAATTTTGTTCAAGTGCTGAAAAAAAAAGCAAACACAATAACTTTCACATAAATTTGCTTAAATTTAAGCCCACATTGTTCTATGTAACATAAATCGACCTTTTATAACTTCTTATCATCGATAGACAACCCATAATCTCCTTATATAATTCAAAATAAAATACTATAAAACACTGCTGTTGAGGTAAATCAGTATGACGCTTATCACTTGGATATTTGCAGGTATTCTGCTGGGTTTTGTTATCGGTGCCGTTATTGCGATATTTAAGAAGAATAAATAACGGTTGAGTTTCGCCATGCATTACGCTCCCTGATTGGTTAATCCGAAAATGAACAAACGGCTCTATAAATTTTGTGTTGTTTCAGCTCTCTCATTAGCGATTTCAGCCTGCTCTGCTTCTGGCAATTCGCACCAGAACAAAACGCCGCACTCAGGTAAACAGCCTACAAAATGGGAAGTGTTTGACGGCGATGTTTCAAACCGGAAAATGGCTTCAGCGCTGGTTGAAGAGTATGCACAGTCAATCTTTAATGAAGGTAATCCGCTAGGTATGGCAATGGTAGTGATTGATAATAATCAGGTCATACACCATAGTTTTGGGGAAACTTATCCAGGGAGCGGCGTCAAACCCAGCCAGAATTCTTTAATCCGCATCGCTTCAATCACCAAACTGATGACCAGTGAAGTCATGATCAAGCTAGCAGAGCAAAAGCGTATTAAAATCACCGATCCATTACAAAAATATACTTATCATGGTGTGCATGTACCCGATTTTGGTACTGATCAGCCTATTCGGTTATATCATCTGGCAAGCCACACCAGTGGGTTACCACGGGAGCAACCCGGAGGAAAATGGGGGCGTCCGGTATTTATCTGGCCGACTCAGTCTAATCGATGGAACTGGCTGAAAAATGCAGATCTAGAAACGGCCCCCGGCACAACGGCTTCTTATTCTAATCTGGCCTACGATTTATTAGCTGATGCCCTTTCCAAAGCAACCGGCGAACCTTATAGCCGCCTTCTACATGAAGAAATCACTCTTCCCTATAAAATGAAGGATACAACCCTGACACCAACCCCTGCTCAGTGTGCCCGGTTGATGGAAGGGATCAAATCCAGCCCTTGCCTCAATACTATCGCCGCAGCAGGCAGTGGCGGCATTTATTCTACTCCCGCCGATATGCAACGCTGGATGCAGCAGTTTTTATCCTCCCACAATCATTTGAGAAAACAGACTGCCAGCCGTGAACAGGGCATTTATTTTAAACGCGCTGAACTGGCTTCAATCAGAGGAATGGATGTGGCAGGAAAAGCCGATGGTATCGGGCTTGGCTGGGTTTATATGAACGGTAAGAAAGATGTTCCGGGTATCTATCAGAAAACAGGCGGCGGCGGCGGGTTTAACACTTATATGGCGATGATCCCTGAGCAGAATATTGGCGTCTTTATCGTCATGACCCGAAAAGAGCACAGTAAGTTTCATCAGGTGACTAAAGGTGTGAATGAGCTGGTCACTGCACTGGCACAGAATCATAACCAGATTCCAGAGCAACCCGTGATGGAGTTAGTGAAAAAATAGGCGCTAATAAAAATAACAGCCTGAGTTTATATCATCAAAACTCAGGCTGTATCAGTCTGATAGAAGCAGGATATCAATTTGTGGTTGCTATTTTCTTTTCAAAAGTAAGTAAACACTCACTGTAAAGAACAGCAGACTCGGCAGCAATGCCCCCAACATCGGCGGCATGCTATAAACCAGACTAAGTGGGCCGAATATCTCATTGAGAACATAGAAAACAAAGCCTGAGCTGATCCCAACCACAACCCTGAATCCCATAGGAACACTGCGCAACGGCCCGAAGATAAAGGAAAGTGCCATCAACATCATGACCGCCACGGATAACGGCGCAAAAACCTTTTTCCACATATTGAGTTCGTAGCGCCCGGCATCCTGCTGGCTCTGTTTCAGATAAGTAATGTATTGATACAAGCCACGAATAGAAAGCGCGGTAGGCTCAAGGGAAACAACCCCCAGCTTTTCCGGTGTCAGTCGGCTTTTCCAGTCAGCAGAAATGTACTGTGAACCGGTGATCCGGCCAAAATGATTTAAATCAGACTCTTCCACCTGAGATAACTTCCATTGCGCATTTCCCGTATCATACACAGCGGATGCCGCATATTTCACTGACAATAGCTTTTTGTCGTTATCAACATGATAGATACTGACACCGTTCAGAGAGCTATCCTTCCCTACACTCTGAATGTAGACGAAGTCATTACCATCTTTTGCCCAAAGCCCTTTGGAGGTGGACATCAAAGAGCCACCATACATCTTCTGTGAACGGAAGTTACGGGCGATTTGTTCCCCTTGCGGAGCAACCCACTCCCCGATCACCATTGTCAGTAAAACCAGTGGGATAGCCGTTTTCATTACCGCACCGGCAACCTGAAGACGGGTAAAACCAGAAGCCTGCATAACCACCAGCTCACTGCGGGTTGCCAGCGCTCCTAAACCCAAAAGCGCTCCCAGCAAAGCCGCCATCGGGAAGAAAATCTGGATATCCTTGGGAACACTCAGCAAGGTATAAATACCGGCAGAAAGGGCGGTATATTCGCCCTGCCCGACTTTACGCAGCTGATCGACGAACTTAATAATGCCGGATAGCGACACCAGCGTGAACAGTGTCATCAGAATGGTTTGCAGGATTGTCCGCCCGATATATCTATCTAATACACCAAACATCAGGCAGCTCCTTGAGTCTTAAAGCGTGAACGCAGTTTACGCATCGGGGTGGTATCCCATACGTTGAGCGCCAGTGCCAGAGCAAAATACACACCGTTAACCAGCCACATCCAGATCATAGGATCAAGTTTCCCTTTACCACCAGCCGAACGCAGTGAACTTTGCAGCAGGAAGAAAATCAGGTAGAGCAACATGGCTGGCAGCATACTGAGTACGCGCCCCTGACGTGGGTTGACTGCACTGAGGGGAACAACCATCAATGCCATAATCAGGACAGAGGCAATCAAAGTCAGACGCCAGTGAAGTTCAGAACGGGCATCTTTATCATTGCTGCTATGCCATAGTTCAGTCATTGATTTTTGTTCAACTTTACCGCTGTCTACATCCGGGTTTTGATGTCCGATAACGGCGCGATAGTCGTTAAAATCGGTAATGCGGAAATCACGTAACAAGGCCGTTCCCTCGTAGCGCGTTCCTGTATGAAGTACCGCAACCTGATTGCCGTTGGGTAACGCTTCCATATGCCCGCCATCAGCAATGACGATTGAAGGCCGCTGATTATGCGTCGGGCGAAGCTGGGCAAGGAAAACATTCTCAAAATTATTCCCTTTGACGTTACCGATATACAGCACCATATTGCCATCATTAGAAGGCTTGAACTGCCCTTCCATTATTGCGGCAAGGCTTGGGTTTGCTTTCGCATCTGCCAGCACTTGTTCCTGATATTTAGATGACCACGGAGTGAACCAGATAACGTTGGCCGCAGCCAGCATCGCAGTGAGCAGAGCCAGAATGAGGGCGGATTTCACCAGCACGCTTTTACCTAAACCACAGGCATGCATGACGGTAATTTCGCTTTCCGTATAGAGTTTACTGAATGTCATTAACACCCCGAGAAACAAGCTCAGGGGTAAAATTAGCTGCGCCATCTCCGGCACACCTAATCCTAACAAAGATAAAACTAAATTTGCGGGAATATTACCTTCCACCGCCGCGCCCAATACCTCAACTAATTTCTGACTGAAAAAGATCAGCAATAAGATGAAAAGTATTGCGATTTGACTTTTCAGGGTTTCCCGTACCAGATATCTAATGATGATCACGCTTATTACGCCTGTGAAAACTTGTCTTTTTGCAGGAAAGTCGCTAACTTCGTCGTATATCTACCATTTATATGAATCAGTTTGGCTTCCCCGTAGCTAAAATGATACCAAAGCATTCCATATATTTGTTCTCAATTAGAGCATACTTATCGTTGGCTAAGTATCTAAAATTAATATACTCAGCTTAACATAGCAGAGAACTTTATTTGGGATGATTTAATGCGGAACGTGGTATTTTAGCGATTGTATCTGTCTTTGTCTTTAAGATTCAGGAGAACGCATGGAGTTTAGTGTAAAAAGCGGTAGCCCGGAGAAACAACGCAGTGCGTGTATTATTGTCGGCGTATTTGAACCGCGCCGTCTTTCCCCTATCGCAGAACAACTTGACAAAATAAGTAACGGTTATATCAGTGCCTTACTGCGCCGCGGTGAACTTGAAGGCAAAGTGGGGCAGACCCTGCTACTGCATCATGTTCCTAATGTGCTGTCTGAGCGCATTCTGCTGGTTGGTTGCGGAAAAGAGCGTGAACTGGATGAGCGCCAGTATAAGCAGATTATTCAGAAAACCATCAGCACCCTCAATGAAACCGGTTCAATGGAAGCTGTCTGTTTCCTGACTGAATTACACGTCAAGGGACGTAACAACTATTGGAAGGTACGTCAGGCAGTCGAAACAGCAAAAGAGTCACTGTATGTCTTCGACCAGCTTAAGAGCAGCAAAACCGAACTGCGTCGGCCTTTGCGCAAGATGGTCTTCAATGTACCGACCCGCCGCGAGCTGACCAGCGGTGAACGTGCCATTCAGCATGGTCTTGCTATTGCCGCCGGCATTAAGGCGACAAGAGATCTGGTTAATATGCCGCCTAATATCTGTAATGCTGCGTACCTTGCCTCACAGGCACGCCAGCTTGCTGACAGCGCTGAAAATCTGGTTACCAAAGTCATTGGTGAAGAGCAGATGAAAGAGCTGGGCATGAATGCCTATCTGGCGGTAGGTCAGGGTTCTCAGAACGAATCTCTGATGTCGGTAATCGAATATAAAGGCAGTAAAGACCCGAATGCGAAACCTATCGTACTGGTGGGTAAAGGCCTGACTTTCGATTCCGGTGGTATCTCCCTCAAGCCAGCCGATGGCATGGAAGATATGAAGTTCGATATGGGCGGTGCGGCTTCTGTTTATGGAGCTATGCGAATTGTGGCTGAGCTGCAATTGCCGATTAATGTCATCGGCGTTCTCGCTGGGTGTGAGAACATGCCCGGTGGCCGTGCCTATCGTCCCGGAGATATTTTAACCACAATGTCCGGCCAGACCGTTGAAGTGACGAATACTGATGCGGAAGGTCGTCTGGTGTTGTGCGATGCGCTGACTTATGTTGAGCGTTTCGAGCCAGAGCTGGTTATTGATGTTGCCACGCTGACAGGTGCATGTATGGTTGCACTGGGCAGTCATTATACTGGTTTGATGTCCAACCATAATCCACTGGCTCATGAACTGCTGAATGCGTCAGAACAGGCCGGTGATCGGGCATGGCGTCTGCCGTTGGGCGATGAGTTTTCCGAGCAGTTGGAGTCTAATTTCGCGGATATGGTTAACTCCTGTGGGCGTCTTGGCGGCGCGATTACTGCCGGTGCTTTCCTGTCGCGTTATACGGCTAAATACAATTGGGCACATCTGGATATCGCTGGTACAGCATGGCGGGCAGGTAAGCAGAAAGGAGCAACAGGTCGTCCGGTTGCACTGTTGGCACAATTCCTGTTAAATCGTGCAGGTCTTAATGCTGATGATTAATACCCCTCCGCCATTTTTTGCATAATAATATGGCGTATACCCAACAGATTTCGGGTTACAACCTGAAAAATGATGGCGATAAAAAGGTATTAAAGAAAAGGGTATTGCAGCAGCAATACCCTTTTTCCGTCACCTTACCTGTCGTTTAACCATTTTTCTGTAACCTATTTTCGATAATCATGAGACTATGAAAAACGCCACTTTCTATTTATTGGAAAAGATGTCACCGGAAAAATCATCGTCTTCAGATGATTTACAGCCACATGAATGGCTGGCATGTCAGCTTGCCGCTGACCAATGGCGTGCAGGGAAGCGGGTTCTGATTGCTTGTGAAAGCCAGCAGCAGGCCGAAAAGTTGGATGAAGTCCTATGGCAGCGAGAGCCGGGCCAGTTTGTGCCGCACAACCTTGCAGGAGAAGGCCCCCGTTATGGCGCACCTGTAGAATTATGCTGGCCACAGAAAAGGGGCAATGCTCCCCGTGATATTCTGATAACACTGCTTCCTCATTTTGCAGACTTTGCCACAGCTTTCCATGAAGTGGTAGACTTCGTCCCTATTGATGAAAATCTGAAACAGTTAGCTCGCGAACGATATAAATCCTATCGTAGCGTCGGCTTTAATTTGACCATGGCAACCCCGCCAACCTATTAAATATCAAGATAAAATGGAAAAGACACCCGCTACTAAAACGCAATCTGAGCCATCTCTCGATAAAACGTATAACCCGACAGAGATAGAGCAACCTCTTTACGATCACTGGGAAAAGAGTGGTTATTTCAAGCCAAACGGTGACACCAGCCGTGAAAGCTTCTGCATCGTCATTCCACCGCCAAATGTAACTGGCAGCCTGCACATGGGGCACGCCTTCCAGCAGACTATCATGGATACGATGGTGCGTTACCAGCGTATGCAGGGTAAAAATACGCTGTGGCAGGTCGGTACTGACCACGCAGGTATCGCAACGCAAATGGTTGTTGAGCGCAAAATCGCAGCTGAAGAAAACAAAACCCGCTACGATTATGGCCGCGATGCTTTTATTGACAAGATTTGGCAGTGGAAAGCGGAATCCGGTGGCACAATCACTAACCAGATGCGCCGTCTGGGTAACTCTGTGGATTGGGAGCGTGAGCGCTTCACCATGGATGAAGGGTTGTCAAAAGCCGTTAAAGAAGCCTTCGTACGCATGTATCAGGACGACCTGATTTATCGTGGTAAGCGTCTGGTTAACTGGGATCCAAAACTGCGCACAGCAATTTCTGATATCGAAGTTGAAAACCGCGAAGTCAAAGGTTCAATGTGGCATCTGCGTTATCCGTTAGCAGATGGTGCGAAAACAGCCGAAGGCAAAGATTATCTGGTTGTTGCGACAACCCGTCCGGAAACGGTGCTGGGAGATACCGGTGTTGCCGTTAACCCGGAAGATCCACGTTATAAAGATCTGATTGGCAAAGAAATCATTCTGCCACTGGTAAATCGTCGTATTCCTATCGTGGGCGATGAGCACGCTGATATGGAAAAAGGCACCGGTTGTGTGAAAATCACTCCGGCCCACGATTTCAATGACTATGAAGTGGGTAAGCGTCACAGCCTGCCGATGATCAATATACTGACGCTCGACGGTGATATCCGCGAAGCCGCAGAAGTGTTCAATAGCAATGGCGAAGCTTCTGACGCTTATTCAACCGAAATCCCGGCTGAATATCGTGGAATGGAGCGTTTTGCCGCCCGTAAAGCTATCGTTGCCGAATTCGAAAAGCAGGGTCTGCTGGTAGACATCAAGCCTCACGATCTGACCATTCCTTATGGTGACCGTGGTGGTGTGGTCATCGAGCCAATGCTGACCGACCAGTGGTATGTCCGCACTGCACCGCTGGCAAAAGTGGCGATTGAAGCTGTTGAGAATGGCGACATCCAGTTCGTACCAAAACAGTACGAGAACATGTACTACTCTTGGATGCGTGATATTCAGGACTGGTGTATTTCCCGTCAGTTGTGGTGGGGCCACCGTATTCCGGCATGGTATGACGCAGAAGGCAATGTCTATGTGGGCCGCGATGAAGAAGAAGTCCGTCGTGAAAACAATCTGGGTGCAGATATTACTCTGACTCAGGACGATGATGTGCTGGATACCTGGTTCTCTTCCGGTCTGTGGACATTCTCCACCCTCGGCTGGCCTGAACAGACCGAAGCACTGAAAACGTTCCACCCGACCGATGTACTGGTCAGTGGCTTCGATATCATCTTCTTCTGGATTGCCCGCATGATCATGATGACCATGCACTTCATCAAAGATGAAGACGGCAAGCCTCAGGTGCCATTCAAGACGGTCTATATGACAGGTCTGATCCGCGATGAAGAAGGCCAGAAGATGTCTAAATCCAAAGGGAACGTTATCGACCCGCTGGATATGATTGACGGCATTCCGCTGGAAAATCTGCTGGAAAAACGCACCGGCAATATGATGCAGCCACAAATGGCAGAGAAAATCCGCAAACGTACTGAAAAGCAGTTCCCGGAAGGCATTGAAGCCCACGGTACTGACGCCCTGCGTTTCACTCTGGCGGCACTGGCTTCCACCGGTCGTGATATCAACTGGGATATGAAGCGCCTGCAAGGTTATCGCAACTTCTGTAACAAACTGTGGAATGCCAGCCGTTTCGTGCTGATGAACACCGAAGGACAGGACTGTGGTCAGAATGGTGGCGAAATGTCACTGTCACTGGCAGACCGCTGGATCCTGGCAGAATTCAACCAGACAGTGAAAGCTTATCGCGAAGCGCTGGATACTTACCGTTTCGACATCGCGGCTAATATTCTTTACGAATTCACATGGAACCAGTTCTGTGACTGGTATCTGGAACTTTCCAAACCGGCTATCAATAAAGGTTCTGAAGCAGAAGTCCGCGCAGCGCGCCATACTCTGATTGAAGTGCTGGAAGGCCTGCTGCGTCTGGCTCATCCAATCATTCCATTCATCACCGAAACCATCTGGCAGCGTGTGAAAGTGGTTAAAGGCATTGATGCAGATACCATCATGCTGCAATCTTTCCCTGAATTCGATCAGGCGAAAGTTGATGAATTAGCGCTGAACGATCTGGAGTGGATTAAAGAGGCGATCATTGCAGTACGTAACATCCGTGCAGAAATGAACATTGCGCCAAGCAAGCCACTGGAAGTTCTGCTGCGTGATGCGAATGCCGATGCACAACGCCGCGTTGCTGAAAACCTGAACTTCCTTCAGGCAATGGGCCGTCTCTCCTCTGTTACCGTTCTGGCAGCAGGAGAAGAAGCACCTGTT
The DNA here is from genome assembly GCF_963894935.1 of Xenorhabdus sp. PB61.4. Taxonomy (NCBI): domain Bacteria; kingdom Pseudomonadati; phylum Pseudomonadota; class Gammaproteobacteria; order Enterobacterales; family Morganellaceae; genus Xenorhabdus; species Xenorhabdus sp. PB61.4. The sequence continues at coordinate 4,411 of NZ_CAWQJR010000192.1, read as the reverse complement.
TCTGTGACCAAGCTGATCAACGGTGCAGAAGTGCTGATCCCAATGGCTGGTTTAGTAGACAAAGATGCAGAACTGGCGCGTCTGGATAAAGAAATCGAGAAGCTGGATAAAGAAATCAGCGGCATCGAAGGCAAGCTGTCTAATGAAGGATTTGTCAGCCGCGCACCAGAAGCCGTTGTTGCCAAAGAGCGTGAGCGTCTGGCAACAAACAATGCAGCTAAAGAAAAATTACTGGCACAGAAAGTAACTATCGCTGCTCTGTAATATTTTCTGAATTAAATTAAGCCACTGTATATTTGCAGTGGCTTTTTTTGAGTGTTAGCTATTGGGATAGAATACATCAACATGAATATAATCTTCATTCAGTTGATAACTCTCTTTTAATAACTCAGACATATCACTGATCATATTAGGAGAACCACACATATAAACTTCTATCTGATTATTCAGACCAATCTCTTTTTTAAAGACATCCTGTACATACCCGCAATGGACTTCAGGATAGTCTTCTTCATCCGACCGTGATAAAGCCATATGGAAATTGAAATTTCCTAATGTGTTTTTCCAGTTATCTACAATCTCAGAGAAATAGTGATCGGCTTTTCGTCTTCCTCCCCAAAAAAGATGAATTTTTCGTTCATTGAATACGCCAGATTCTATTATGGATTTTATCGGTGCAAATCCTGTTCCTGTCGCAACAAAAACAATATCTCTTACCTCATCATGATAATCCGAAATAAAATCACCATAAGGCCCGTATATCCACAATACATCATTGACTTTCAGCTTTTCACAAATCACATCTGAAAACACGCCATTTTTATTCTTAGCTACATGAATTTCAACATACCCATCATCCTTCGGGATATTAGCTACAGAATAATACCGGCATTTTCCATTAGGGACTTCTATACCAATATATTGTCCCGGAATAAAATCCATCTTAGATCTTTTTGATAACTTGAATCTTATAACAGTGATTCCGGGAGTTCTTGTTATATCACATATAACAGCGCCTTCTTTGGTATCTGAAAGCGTTTTATTATCACCATCTGCTTCACAAACAATATTGCTCTTGGCAATCGCGCAGCATGGTAAAAAGTAATTATCGTCCAGTTCTTTCTTTGTTAATCCAATTTTATTCCCGACCGTATACTCTATATCACCGGATAATAACTTTAACTTACAAACCCGACAGGCTCCCAACCGGCAACCATTTTTTAAAGAATGTCCGTTATTTTCGGCTTGTTCCAATATAGTTATGTTTTCATCAGAAAAAAATTCGATTTCATTTTTATTAATACTAACAAAATGTTTCATTTTACAATTAGGATCATTCCATGCCATTCAAACATTCAACATACTTCTTCCCGGCGATAATAAATTCTTCCGGTGAAAAACCGCCGCCTGATTCTTCAATAATAAAATTACCCTGATAACCTTCACTCACCATATAGGATAATACTTTGTGATAGTCGAAGTTGCCTTCATCCAACGGTAAGTGAACGTGTTCGCCATTCAGTACATCATTGAAATGCGCATTCCTAATATAGGGCAGAATTCTTTTTAACCCTTCCTTATATTCTCTGGTACTGTTTTTATGCATAAATGATTCAAAATGCACAATGTCCAGAGTCAGGAAAACACCGTACTGATGGCATAAGATCTCATGCTGTTCATCACTTAGTACGATATACTTCTCTCTATCACTTCCGGTATTTTCCAGTAGGATGGTCATCCCATTTTCTTTTGCAACTTCTGATAATTTCTGGATAGATTTAGACAATTGCTGAAAATCAAAATCAGAAATCCCATTATCATCAAATTCAAGATAGCCGGGATGAATAGTAATGTATTCAGCACCGATCTTCTTCGCTTCATAAATGAATGATTCAAGATAATCAACAGCAATAATTCTGTCTAATTCTTCACTATTAGCAATATCGGTTTTGATGCCGATATAAGGCGCGTGGACAGAATAGTAAAGATCATTATCTTCTTTTAACTTATTCAATACAGCAACTTTCTCATTCCATTTCTCAGAATGATAATCAATTAAATCTCTTAGCTCTTTTTCAAATTCAATTTCAATACGCTTAAAATCTTTACTTAACTGTTTAACCAAAACGTCTATATCTGCCGGGTTTTCAAAAATGTTTGTTGAGAAGCCAATTTTCTGAGAAAAATTCATAACCATTCCTATTAAATATCTTGCTGAGAAAGTTTACTGCTTGATAATCTGTTAAAATAAAACTTTCGTTCCAAACCTAATGTATCAGGGTTGATAAATTCGTAAGTTTCAGGGAATTTTTTAATTCCATTTTGATGAATACCTGCGCAAGTTGAAAACGCATATTTCCCTAATAAAGGTTTATTAGGATGAGGCAATTTATTGATAATGTCATAATAAAAATTGCATAGGTCAATGAGATCTTTCATATCAATATCTGCTTTAAACCTATTTTTATATTCACTTCTATAAGACAGAATTGCCATTATTTCTTCAAACGACGCATTACCACAGCGCTCACCGACTCCACCCAGTGTCACCTGTACTTCATCTGCTCCGGCATCAATTGCACTGATTGAGTTAGCAACCGCCAGACCTAAATCATTGTGACAATGAACAGAGAACCGTATACCCGGAAACTTATTTTTAAAATAACTAATCAGATTACTGATATATAGCGGTGTAGCACAACCTGTTGTATCGGCAAAGCAGATATCGTTAACATGGTAAGCTGTCAGTAACTCAATTTTCTCTTCTAAAAGATCAAAGCTCCCTCTTGATGAGTCTTCTAAAATAGCTGAAACTTTACCTGTATAATCATTATTAGCTATATATTCCAAAGAATCCTTCAGCATCAATAATATGCTGTCTTTGGTGGAATCAAACTTTTTTCTGATATGTATTTCTGAACCAACACACAGCAAGTTTAATTTGGGCTTTTTAAATCTGCTTAAAGCTAAAGTTGTTCTTTCAATATCATCGGGTTTTAATCGGCATAAAGCGGCAATATAGGTATCTTTAAAATCGATATCAGATGATGCGGCCTCATAAAAAAACTTTTCGCTATCTTCATCTGTTACCATGCCAATCTCAATAGAATCAACCCCTAAATCAATTAAACGTGGTAACAATTTCAACTTTTTTTCATTCGAGAGTAAACACCCAATCCCCTGCTCACCATCTCTCAATGTTGTATCAAAAAAACATATTTTTTTCATTAACCCACCATGATATTAATGTAAATAAAACAGATGATATAATTAAGCTCTTTAATATAGAGCCTGTGCGCTTACTGATAAAATAAGCAGTTATAACCGTAATAATTGCAAGAGCATACTTAATTTCAAATTGATAAATTAACTCGCTGATTTTTATATTACCAAGAGAAATATTTACAATAATACTGCCAAGGATAAAACATACTGAATAATCTAAAGAGGTAATAAGAAAACCATCTTTCTTAATTTTCTTGTTACCCATTAAAAATGGTATAACCCGAAGAAGGTAACTGATTGCTCCCATCAATAAGATCATAATCATGTTCAGGCTCCCTTTTTAATTTTTAATTCATAAAATGCAATGCACATTCCAACCATAATGGGTATTGCTATATCCATAAGCTGAATATTTAATTCATTGATGAATGGTGCACACAACCCACCTACCAGCGTAGCAAAAACGGACAAATCTTTTCCGGCACGCTTAGCAGTAAGGGATGAAAAATGAATCGGAATTAACATCACAAGAAAAAGAGAGATTGAATCGTAATTCAGGTAATCTGAAGATACATATCCCAATAAGGTTGCAAGAACAGCAATAACAAAACTGGGGATAGATACACCCAGATAATAATTAAACTGTGCCTTTCCTTCAGGGATCTTCTCCGAAACTAAATGAGCATGAGTTACAGTGTATGTGCTGGCACTGAATGCCAACATTGACAATACAACCTTGCTTTTTGAGATGCCATGAAAATACTGTGACATAACCATCGACATTAGAAAGAAGCGAAAGTTAATGATCAGAGTTAGTATTATCACTGATAAAAATGCGCCATTAGCTAGATAATTAACAACTGCGACCTGCAACGGTGCAGCAAAAGTGAATACAGAACCCACCATTGTCTCTATTAATGAAAGCCCTTTATTTTGATACAGAGCACCAACGGATGCAAAAATGAGGAAAAAAGAAATGCAAACAGGTAATGAATCTAACATTCCTTTTCTAAATAATGAACTTTGCATTGAACACCAACTTTTAATATCAATAAATTCACACAAAAAATCATAATATGGAAAAACATTACATTAAAAAAAATGATGCTTCAATGTTTTTGACGCTATGTTATTGAGAACTATTATTATTAATGTAGCTTTTACATTTAATTACTTTTATTCCATG
>NZ_CAWQJR010000191.1:0-26737 GCF_963894935.1 Xenorhabdus sp. PB61.4 | reverse complement strand
CGGTAATATTGCCGTTTTTATTTTTAATAATAAAATGACCACCACTGGATGGCATGTATTACAATTTGCTAAAATTTTTTAAACTTGAAATTATATTAATAAAAGAAATTAGTATCTTTAATTAAAACAGGGAACCCCTTTGATATAAATCTCAGGGGTTGTTGATATAGGAAATAGTTATTTTATGAAACTATGTTCAGTTAGCGGGTCAGTTTTCTTTTATTGTGAATGAGCCAGCGGGAAAGTCGTCGGTGGGGTTAATAACAGCCACTTCACAATAAATTCAGCTACCTGTTCCGGTCGGTTAATATCAAGCTGTGGTAGTGGCGTATCCAGCGGGATATCGCTGGCGACAGCGATGACATAGGGATCAATGAGTTCTTCGAAGGTGTGATTTAATCCATCCCGGTACAGGGCGATTTTCGCAATAGCTTCATTTTTGAACCCCTCAACCAGAATCAGATCCAGTGAAGCTGCATCAAATCGGCTGGCAAGATAATGCAAATCCAGTTCGGGGAGTTCCGGTGTTTCTGTCATTAAGGCCCAGCGTTGTTGGCTGGCAACCAGTGTTTGCGCCGCTCCCGATTTTCTCAGCTCATAGCTGTCTTTGCCCGGCTTATCGACATCCATATTATGGTGTGTATGTTTAATTAACCCCACCCGGATTTGTTGCAGGCGTAACAGGGGAATAACCTGTTTGAGCAAGGTGGTTTTACCGGTTCCACTGTAAGCGGTGATCCCCAGTAATGGCAAATTCATCGGGGAATTACTTTGATTCATGCTGACTCCCGAAGACATTCCCAGTGCTGGCATTGCCAGTTTTGGCACTCTTCTGGTGTATTCAGGTTGGTGAAGGATTCTGGATGTGGAATATAGACGGTTTTTGCTTTAATCATTTGCATAAAGAACATCAGCTTTCTGTCACCTAATGCAAGGTAGCTTTCCAGTCTGGGTATCAGGCTGCGGTGCATCAGGGCAAGTGTCGGATGGGCGCGTTCACAATCGTGTACATAAGCCGCCCACGCATGTTGTTTATAGCGCCAAAGCTTTTCCACCAGATCATCAGGGAAATCCGGGACATCGCAAGGCACGAATATCACCCACTCATGAATAGCCTTTTTCAGTACTGCCAGCATTCCGGCCAATGGCCCGGAAAAATCAGTGATGATGTCAGGAATAATGGGATAACCACTTTGTTGATACACTGCCTGATTGCGGTTGGCGTTAATCAGCAGTTCATGAACCTGTGGCTGCAATTTTGCAGCTATGTGTTGGTATAATGGTGCTCCACCGAATTGCAGTAATCCCTTATCATTTCCGCCCATGCGGGTGGATAGCCCTCCGGCCAGAATGGCCCCACTGATTTTTGGATACGTCATGTTAAATCACCTGATATTTTTAACTGATATATTTTATCTTTGGTTATGTAACCCTTGTGAATCAATATGTAACAGTGCTTATATGAACAAATGAGTATAACCTTTACGCGCGTTGACAGCCCAATTTTTTCTCCCAATCATGTCCCTTTGTTGTAAGACAGGTTATGGTGGCGGGCTGTTCACTGTACCTTCAGGGTATGATTAGCGACTGATTAAAGAGAACTTTGTTGTGGCAGAAACTATGGCTTTTAATTTTCAAAATATTACGCCGGATTTGATAATGGATGCGCTGGCGCAGTCTGGTCTGCGTGTTGATTCGGGTTTAACTGAGCTGAATAGCTATGAAAACCGGGTCTATCAGTTTATGGATGAAGACCGTAAACGTTATGTCGTGAAATTCTATCGTCCTCAGCGCTGGAACCGGCAGCAAATTCAGGAAGAGCATGAATTTACGCTGGCGTTACAGCAGGCAGATTTATCGGTTGCTGCGCCGCTGATTCTTGATGGGCAAACAGTACTGGAGCATGACGGGTTCTTCTTTGCCGTTTTCCCCAGTGTGGGTGGCCGTCAGTACGAGTCTGATAATTTTGATCAGTTGGAAGATGTCGGGCGGTTACTGGGGAAAGTTCATCAGATAGGCTACCAGAAAACATTTTCTGCCCGCCCGACTATCAGCCTCAATGAATATTTGTACCAACCCTATCAATATTTGACAGAATGCAACCTCATACCTGATGCGCATAAGGCTGCTTTCTTTGCTTCGCTGGATGAACTGAATAAAGTTGTTGAGTCACAATGGAATGTTGACTGGCAGGGATTACGGCTGCATGGTGACTGTCATGCTGGTAATATCTTGTGGCGCGATGAGGCATGGTTCGTTGATCTTGATGATGCCCGTAATGGGCCGGCGATTCAGGATTTATGGATGTTACTTAACGGCTCACGGCAAGAACAGTTGATTCAGCTGGATATTCTGCTTGAATCATATAACCAGTTTGCGGAGTTCGATCTGAAAACACTGGCTCTGATAGAACCTTTGCGCGCGATGCGGATGGTCTATTATCTGGCATGGGTTGCTCGTCGCTGGCAGGATCCTGCTTTTCCCAAAGCGTTTCCATGGATGGCTGACAGTGACTTTTGGCATAAGCAGATAAGTCTTTTTGCTGAACAAATCCGGCTGTTACAGGAACCCCCCTTACAGCTAACCCCGATGTATTAATTTTTCTGGAGATCACGATGAAAAAATTTTGGTTCGCATTGGTGGGAGTGTTTATGGCATTTAATGCCAGCGCTTCTGATTTTTCTGAAGGCAAGCAGTATGTTGAACTTAAAAAAGCAGTTGCTGATCAGCCTCAGGTTGTCGAGTTTTTCTCTTTTTATTGCCCGCACTGTTACCAGTTTGAGAATATCTTTCATGTTCCCGGCACGATAGCAAAAAACCTTCCGGAAGGCGTTACGCATGAACGTTATCACGTTGATTTTCTCGGGCCTTTAGGGAAAGACCTGACAGATGCCTGGGCTGTTGCTATTGTTTTGAAAGCACAGGATAAAGTGTTACCTGTATTATTTGATGGCATCCAGAAAACTCAGACTATCAATACTAAAGCTGATATCCGTAATGCATTTATTAAAGCCGGTATTTCTGGTGAAGATTATGACGCGGCACTGAATAGTTTCATTGTGAAATCGGTAGCATCTAAAGAACGTCAGGCGGCTCAGGATTTTCAGTTGCAGGGTGTTCCGGCCACGTTTGTTCTTGGTAAGTACATGATTAATAATGGAGGAATTGAGACTAAATCGGTTCAGGACTACGCTAAAAAATTCTCGGATGTTGTGAATTATCTGCTAACAAAGAAATAAGCAATAAAAAGCTTTATTTTTATATGTACTCAATGGATTTCAGGCCGTATCGCAGTGCAAGGGAATAACAAATTTGTCGTGAGCGAATTTTCCCGGCCAACCTGAAAGACAAAGAGTAAAAAATAATACAGGCATTGTGCCAGCTAATTACAGGGCTGGCACAATACTTGCTGAAATTACCCTTTCATAACATAAACTCCGGTTATATCCACAAGTCGGTGATTTGTAAGCAATTGCAATATTTTCGTAATATTTGACGTAATTCATTGATTTTTACCTCTAGTTATCCGTTTTTGATATGGATATACATAAATCTGTTTTATGTGCCAATTTTTTGTGCACAAAGTTATCCACAATTCATTTATCAGAAAACTTATTAAAGAGCGGATATCAGAACGAGAAAATGATCGCAACATTCGTCTATACATAATAGATTTCAAGGTGCATCGCGGCGGCAAGAGAGTGACAAATTCGTCGGGAACGAATTTGCCCAGCCAAAGGCTGGCCTCCGGTGAGAGGCAGGAGCCTCTCAGTAATCCCCGGGAGCATAGATAACCGTATGTTTATAAAAACGGTGACCGGGGTGAGCGAGCGCAACCAACAAAGAGGCAACCTGAAAGACGAAGTGTATATGACAGCACAGTGTGGCATCCTATTATTTATTCATACTCCAGAACGACGAAGACAATTTTATGGTACAGATAGCAGATAATCCCCTGATTTTGGTTGATGGTTCTTCATACCTTTATCGCGCATACCATGCTTTCCCTCCTCTGACAAACAGTGCGGGCGAACCGACAGGCGCCATGTATGGTGTACTGAATATGCTGCGCAGTTTGATCATGCAGTATCGGCCCAGCCATGTCGCAGTTGTGTTTGATGCCAAAGGCAAAACATTTCGTGATGAATTATTCGCTGAATATAAATCCCATCGCCCACCGATGCCGGATGATTTGCGTGATCAGATTGAGCCTTTGCATAACATGGTCAGGGCGATGGGCTTACCCGTTCTGGTAGTGCCGGGCGTTGAAGCGGATGATGTTATTGGCACACTGGCACTACAGGCAGAAAAAGAAGGCCGCTCTGTCCTGATCAGTACGGGTGATAAAGATATGGCTCAACTGGTTACGCCGAATATCACCCTGATAAACACCATGACCAATACGATTTTAGGGCCGGAAGAGGTCACTGAAAAGTATGGTATTCCTCCGGAACTTATCATCGATTTCCTCGCACTGATGGGAGACTCTTCCGATAATATTCCGGGTGTACCGGGTGTCGGCGAGAAAACGGCTCTAGGGTTATTACAGGGGCTTGGCGGGCTGAATGATATCTATGCCAGACTGGATGAAATTGCAACACTCAGCTTCCGTGGTGCAAAAACACTGGGCAGCAAAATGGAGCAGCATAAAGAGGTGGCTTATCTCTCTTACCTGCTGGCAACCATTAAAACTGATGTTGATCTGGATAAAAATTGCCTGGATTTGGCGGTCGCTGCCCCTGATAACGAGGAATTACTGGCACAATTCAGCCGCTACGAATTCAAACGCTGGCTGAAGGATGTACAAGACGGCGGTTGGCTGGAAGGTCGTTCAGCGGAAAAAGGCGGGCAAAAGTCAGCGACAGGCGCTGCATCAAAATCTTCAGCCCCTGAAAAACCCGCTGCTGTCAATATTTCTCCGGAAAGCTACCAGACTATCCTTGATCGGAAATCCCTTGATGAATGGATTGAAAAACTGAAACAGGCTCCGGCATTCTCTTTCGATACAGAAACCGACGGGCTGGATACGTTAACCGCTAATCTGGTGGGCATGTCTTTTGCCGTTGTAAGTCAGGTAGGTGATGTGGAAACACCGGAAGAAGGAGAACCGGATGTTGAGGCTGCATATCTGCCGCTGGGGCATGATTATCTGGATGCCCCACAACAACTGGATCGGAATGAGGTGCTTGAAGCACTGAAACCGCTGCTGGAAGATGCGAGCCTGCCTAAAATTGGTCAGAACCTGAAATTTGACCGAGGCGTGCTCGAACGTTATGGCGTGGCGCTGAATGGTATTGTTTTTGATACGATGCTGGAATCCTATGTGCTGAACAGTGTTGCAGGGCGGCATGATATGGATAGCCTTGCAGAGCGTCATTTAGGCTATAAAACCACTACTTTTGAAGAAATTGCCGGAAAGGGTAAAAAACAGCTTACTTTCAACCAGATCGCTCTGGAAGAGGCGGCTAAATATGCTGCGGAAGATGCCGATATTACCCTGCGTCTGCATCAGGCTATGTACCCACAGGTTGATTCTGTTCCGACACTGAAAAAAGTTTTCCAGAATATCGAAATGCCGCTGGTTCCGGTGCTTTCCCGCATGGAAAGAACGGGTGTTCTGATTGATGCCAACACGCTGGCAGAGCATTCAAAAGAAATTACGGCACGTTTACTCGAACTGGAAAAATCGGCTTATGAGCTGGCTGGAGAAGAATTTAATCTGGCTTCACCTAAGCAATTACAGGTTATTCTGTTTGAAAAAATGAACCTGCCTGTTGTGAAAAAAACACCGAACGGTGCGCCATCGACCAATGAAGAAGTGCTGGAAGAGCTGGCAGAACATCATGAGCTGCCGAGGGTTATTCTCGAACATCGCGGTCTGGCAAAACTGAAATCGACCTATACTGACAAGCTGCCACAGATGGTCAGTCCAGTGACACAGCGAGTTCATACCTCTTATCATCAGGCTGTAACCGCGACCGGGCGTCTCTCTTCCCGTGATCCTAACCTGCAAAATATTCCTGTCCGTAATGAAGAAGGGCGACGTATCCGTCAGGCATTTATTGCACCAGAAGGTTATCGCATTCTGGCAGCGGACTATTCGCAGATTGAGTTGCGGATTATGGCGCATTTATCGCAGGACAAAGGCTTGCTGGAGGCTTTTGCGCAGGGTAAAGACATTCACCGTGCAACTGCCGCAGAAGTTTTTGGACTCCCTCTGGAGCAGGTGACGAGTGAGCAACGCCGCAGTGCTAAAGCGATTAACTTTGGCTTGATCTATGGTATGAGTGCGTTTGGTTTGTCCCGTCAGTTGGGTATTCCGCGTGGAGAGGCCCAGCGTTATATGGATATTTATTTTGAGCGTTATCCGGGTGTTCTGGAATATATGGAACGTACCCGTCAGCAGGCTGCTGAGCATGGGTTTGTTGAAACGCTGGAAGGGCGTCGCCTGTACCTGCCGGATATCAAATCACGTAATGGCATGCGCCGTAAAGCCTCTGAACGCGAAGCTATCAATGCACCAATGCAGGGAACTGCGGCGGATATTATCAAACTGGCTATGATTGCAGTCGATGAATGGATCGTCCGTGAACAGCCAAAAGTGCGTATGATCATGCAGGTTCACGATGAATTGGTATTTGAAGTGCATGAGTCAGAGCTGGCTGCCGCAGAACAGAAAATCAGAGAGCTTATGGAGAAAAGCATGCAGCTCGATGTCCCTCTGAAAGTCGATGTAGGAACGGGGGATAACTGGGATCAGGCTCACTGATTTTTCTTGAATAATTTTTATATAAATGACGTCTATTTAATGAGCCAAAAATATCCCCGTTATGCCGTGAATAGGCATGATATAAGAATTTTGGTTCATTTTTAGATTAGATCTAGATCTCACAAATATGTAATTAAACTACAAAAAAAATGGTGTAATCTCGGTGTTTGATCACATAATTTGGGCTGAATCGAGGTATTTTATGAAAATTAATTACAAAAAAATCTTTTGCTGATAAAAAAAATAAGGTAAAGTTGTCGGCGTAGGGTACAGAGGTAAGATGTTCTATCTTTCAGACCTTTTACTTCACGTAATCGGATTTAGCTGAATATTAGCTGCCCCAGCCATCTCTTTTGGCTGGGGCGTTTTTTTATTTCCGTGGAGGGGGGCGTGATTTACGGTTCTTTCCGAGGAAGGGAGATAAAAAGGTGGAAATTACTCCACCTCAATAGCAGGCTGGCTGAACCAAGTATCAAGTTTTTGTTCAAGTTTATCGATACCGATTTTTTTCAGAGCAGAGAAATACTCAATCTGAATGTTACCTTCCAGAAATGCCAGCTCCTGACGTACCTTATTCAACTGACTTTTACGTGCGCCTGAAGCCAGTTTATCGGCTTTGGTCAGCAGAACCATGACAGGAACCTGCATCACAACGGCCCATTCGATCATCTGCATATCCAGATCTTTCAGCGGATGACGGATATCCATCAACACAACCAGCCCTTGCAGACACTCACGTTTCTGGAGATATTCACCCAGCGCTTTCTGCCATTTGAGTTTCATCTCCTCTGGCACCTGTGCATAACCATAACCCGGCAGGTCAACAAGGCGTACGCCTTCCTCTACCTGAAACAGGTTAATCAGCTGTGTACGTCCGGGTGTCTTACTGGTACGAGCAAGGCTCTTTTGCCGCGTCAGTGCATTCAGGGCACTGGATTTACCTGCATTTGACCGACCGGCAAACGCGACTTCAATGCCCGTCTCCGGAGGCAGGTGGCGGATATCTGGCGCACTCGTGACAAAGTGGGTCATGTGATAGTTATAGTTTTTGATGGTCAAAATGGTTATCTCCCTGCGGAATACACGAAAAACAGCGCGGTGATTATAGCGAGAGCAGCGGCTTGTGGACAGGTTAACTTTTTTACGGCTCTTGTTGCTGCTAAGCAGAGCTCAAGATTCTGCCAGTGAACGGCGCAGATATTCAGCAAAAAGTGTGTACAGTTCACCTTGAGTTACAATTTTAAGAGCGAGCTGAATTGCCGGAACGCCGGGGACAGCATGCTTAGAAGATAAAACACATAAATCATCAGTGATGGCACTGTCCGGTAATAACCCGATTCCCAAACCATGTTGTATTGCACTGCTGATATTACTAAATGAGGCACTGACATATGCCAAAAAATAGGGCTTATTCATATCTTCCAGTGCCTTAATAGCGCACGCTCTGATCACACACCCTTGAGAAAAAGTCACTAATGGTATTTCCTGTCGTTCATTGAAATATAAATCTTTTGAGGCAACCCAGTGTAATGGCTCAATTTGCAGAAGTGTTTCAGTCTCAGTATTGACTGATTTTCCTTCCACACTTTTAAGAATAACCACATCCAATTGTTGCTTTTCAGTCATAGCCGAGAGTATCGGAGAGGGCGCTGCCGTAATTTCTATCTTTAACCCCGGATTTTTTTCTAGACACCATGAGATAGCCTGGTGTAGGTTTTTTATGTTGAAATCATCCGGCACACCGAGAGCGATCCTGCCTCTTAGCTGAAATGACTTTACTGAGTGCAGGGCTTGTGTCATGCGAAATAAAATATCTTTTGCTACGGGTAAGAGTTGTTTTCCTTCATTGGTTAAACCAATAATCTGCCCTTGTCGTCGATTAATTAAACGGCAGCCAATATCTTCTTCAAGTCGTTTAATACTCAGGCTAAGTGTAGATTGAGTTCTTCCTAATTCTTCTCCTGCACGGGTAAATCCGCCGTGTTTGGCGACGAAGACGAATGCTCGTAATTGTTCAAATGTGACTTGTCGGCCATCCAGACGATCAGCACGCATATTTTGCTCCATAGGGCACCTCTGCATTGCCATCATTGATAAACTCAATGATAAGAAAGGAATTATTTATTTAACAAAATTAAATCGTTATCGCAATATTGGCAAAAAAGAACTTTGACCTGCATAGGAGTGATTCAATGTTTATGATCGTTATTCCTATATTTCTCATCATACTGATTGGGTACTGTTTTGGTCGTCTGCGCCCTGATAGCGGTAATTCCGATAAATTGATTAATGATTATGTTCTCTACATTGCGCTGCCAGCCTTATTATTTCTTTCTATTGCCCGTTCAGAGATCAATGAGTTAGAACAGTGGGGATTTATCGGAGCCAGTTTAGCCGGGATCTGTATTGTCTATGCTATGGGAACTGCCATCGCAAAGTTTATGGGGGTTGGTTTTCCTCAGTCTTCAATTTTAAGTATGGGAGCCTGTTATGGCACAACGGGATATATGGGTATCCCAATATTGCTCTCCATTTATGGGGAAGCCGCAGCGCTTCCGGCAGCAATCGCGACAATTTTACACAACATACCTGCCATCATAGCGGTTATCATTAGCTATGATATGACTACCACGCGGCACAGCGCTAATGGCAGAATTTCTTTTTTCTACAGTATAGCGAAAGCATTAAAAACAAGCTTTACCAACCCACTAACTGTTTCAGTTATTGCAGGATTAGTCTTTGTTGTGTTTAGGATCCCACTGCCGGAATTTCTACAGTCATTTACCCACTTTCTGGCAAATGCAGCAGGGCCAACGGCATTATTTGCATTAGGGTTAGGGTTGTCCCGCTTTAACTTAAAAGAGCACGTTAACAGAGATGCACTAAAATTGGTGGCCCCGATGTTATTACTGAAATTAGGCATACAACCGTGGGTGACTTTTATTTGTGCTTATTATTTATTTGGTATGCAGCAACTCAATAATATTTGGTTTATTGTTGCTGTTGCTATGGCTGCACAACCTATCGGTGCCAGTGTTTATATTTTCGCCAGAATATATAATTTCAGGCAGGAAGTCATTTCGCTCTCTATCATCATTTCACTTCTGGTCGCATTGATTACTATTCCGCTTATATTACAATTTCTTTCGGTCTAACAACGCTTTTCAGCCTAATTTGTATGAATACATATCAAGGTAGGTGTTATTCGGAAAATAAACACTATCCGAAATATGAGAAGATAATATTTATCTGGATGATATTATTCAGTAAAACGCATTATTGCTCGTAAAAATGAGTAAATCTTTGCCACTTTGCTTGGTGGGGAATTACACTTAATGCGTTTTACTGATTTTATGAGTTTTGTTATTGACCTCGAGAATAAAGGAACCATCAATGTTTAAACGTATTTTTGTGCCGCTTATCACGGCATGTGCTATTAGCGTGATGGCTGCCCCAGCACTGGCTGCCGAAACTTATGTAAAGCTGGTGACATCAGCGGGTGAAATAGAGCTTGAGCTGAATGGCGATAAAGCACCAATCACCACAAAGAACTTCATTGAGTATGTGGATGAGGGGTTTTATAACAACACTATTTTCCATCGTGTCATCCCCGGCTTTATGGTTCAGGGCGGCGGCTTTACAAAAGATATGAAGCAGAAAGCAACCAAAGCCCCTATCAAAAATGAAGCTGATAATGGGTTGCGTAACCTGCGTGGCACGATAGCAATGGCACGTACCGCAGATAAAGATAGTGCAACCAGCCAGTTTTTTATCAATGTGGCGGATAATGCCTTCCTTGACCATGGTCAGCGTGATTTTGGTTATGCTGTTTTTGGTAAAGTCGTAAAAGGGATGGATGTGGTTGACAAGATTTCTCAGGTCAAAACAGAAAATGTTGGTCCTTATCAGAATGTTCCGGTTAAACCAATAATGATCCTCTCTGCTAAGGTGGTTTCTCAGTAACCCTGATGGGAAAACCGCGTTTTTTATCTGTAAATTAGAACATCGGCGGTATTTGCCTGTTATTACACTTTTCCGAAGTGTCAGGCCTTTAAAAATACCGTCTCTCCCTCAATTCTTTTTCATCACTTCTACAATCATGGTTCACTCCGCTGGTTCCCGACCCTATTTTAAAGTAGCTTATGTGGTATGATGAGTGTCCTGCTATCGTTGACGTTGATTTACCTGATTTTACCGTAATACATAACGCACAGTGCCCAATAGGGCAAAGCAATATATAAAACTATAAAAATCAGTAGGATGTGATCCTATGCTATTAATAATAGATAACTACGACTCTTTTACATTCAATTTATATCAATACTTTTGTGAGTTAGGGGCACGTGTTTTAGTTAAACGTAATGATGAGCTACAGCTCGAAGATATCGAAGAGCTGGCACCGACCCATTTGGTGATCTCTCCGGGTCCCTGTGCGCCGGATGACGCCGGGATCTCACTGGAGGTTATCTCTCATTTTGCCGGGAAATTGCCGATTCTGGGCGTGTGTCTCGGGCATCAGGCGATTGGACAAGCCTTTGGTGCGAGTGTTGTTAAAGCTCGTGAAGTGATGCATGGTAAAACCAGCTTAATTCACCATAATCAGCAGGGTGTATTCAAAGGACTGAACCGGCCGCTGACAGTAACCCGCTATCACTCTTTAGTTGTTGCGGCAGAAACATTACCGGCTTCTTTTGAAGTCACCGCATGGAGCCAGCATGATGGTAATGTGGATGAAATAATGGGAATACGTCACCGTACTTTACCTCTAGAAGGCGTGCAGTTTCATCCGGAAAGCATTCTGAGTGAACAGGGGCATGACTTACTGAATAATTTTCTGAAATACTAACGAAAACTATTTATTTCCTCTTTCGGCTATTTTTCACATCAGCTTTTGTGTAATACCCATAATCAGGTTATGGCGTCTAATTTATTTATGCGTCTGCGGGTTTCATTTCTTAGCAGGGGAATGAAGGGATCTGAGTGATGAAAAACAAAAAGCCAGTGCGCGATGGGATGCACTGGCCTAATTCAGGCGCGATTTCAGGAACTAACGTGTTCCGTAAACGACAATAGTTTTGCCGTGCGCAGAGATCAGGTTTTGATCTTCCAGCATTTTCAGAATGCGACCGACTGTTTCACGGGAGCAACCGACAATCTGCCCGATTTCCTGACGTGTAATTTTAATTTGCATACCGTCAGGATGAGTCATTGCATCAGGCTGTTTAGCCAGATTCAGCAATGTTTGGGCAATACGGCCTGTAACATCCAAAAATGCAAGGTTTCCTACTTTTTCTGATGTTGTTTGTAAGCGGCTTGCCATTTGAGCAGATAAACGCATTAAAATATCAGGATTAACCTGAATTAACTGGCGAAATTTCTTATAGGAAATTTCAGCCACTTCGCAGGCGCTTTTAGCTCGCACCCATGCTGTACGCTCTTGCCCTTCTTCAAACAATCCAAGTTCACCAATAAAATCCCCCTGATTTAAATAAGAGAGGATCATTTCTTTACCTTCTTCATCTTTTATTAGAACAGCAACTGAACCTTTAACAATATAGTAAAGCGTTTCTGCCTTCTCACCTTGATGAATAAGCGTGCTCTTGGATGGATATTTGTGAATATGGCAGTGTGACAAAAACCATTCAAGAGTAGGGTCTGTTTGTGGCTTGCCGAGAACCATTCGCTTTATCCTCTGTTGTTATTTCCGCCTTTATAGTCAGAGAAACTGCTAGTTTCTCATCAGGCTGGCTTTATAAAGTCAATAGATTAACATATTAACTTGCTGAAAAACTGACAAGCAGGAATTTTATATGGAAATCTCAGGGTATCAGCATGTCGATGCATTGCTCCGAGCCCATAAAACTTGCCCGTTTCACGTGTAGCACTGTTTGTAACACAGGAAAAGGATTATGTCTCCTCCTGTATCGCTTCAGCATATAAAACCAGTTAACAAATTGCCAGAATTCTATTTGAAAAGCCTGATTTACTACATTTTCATTTATAAATGAGTGAATAATTGATGTTTTATCACAGGTAACATTATTTTTTGTTACCTGCATTATCAATAAATAAATAGCGGGCAATATTCAGGAGATTTTTTTGCCTTCAAGTAATTGCTGAACTAACGGCGCCATAATTAACTCCATTGCCAGCCCCATTTTACCACCCGGAACAACGATAGTATTTATACTGGAAATAAACGAACCCTGAAGCATTGCCAGTAAATAAGGAAAATCGATTTGGCTCAGACCGCGGAAACGAATAACGATAAAGCTTTCGTCTAAGGAGGGAATTGCTTTGGCAGAGAATGGGTTGGAGGTATCGACCGTAGGAACACGCTGGAAATTGATATGAGTGCGGGAAAACTGGGGCGTAATATAGCGGATATAATCGTCCATTGAACGTACCACAGAATCCATCACAGCTTCCCTTGAATGTCCGCGTTCGCTGGTATCACGAATGAGCTTCTGTATCCACTCAAGGTTAACGATGGGAACAACACCAATCAACAGATCCACACGGCTTGCGACATTATGCTGTGGAGTGACAACACCACCGTGTAAACCTTCATAAAATAGCATATCGGTGTTTGACGGTAGTGGCTCCCACGGGGTAAACGTGCCCGGTACCTGATTGTAGGGAACAGCTTCATCATACGTATGCAGGTACTTCCGCCAGCGGCCTGCGCCTGTTTCGCCATAATCAGAAAATGCTTTTTCCAGCATCTGGAAATCATTCGCTTCTGGGCCGAAATAGCTGATATGCCGCCCTTGTTCTTTTGCTTTACGTATTTCTGCGTCCATTTCGGGACGGGTGTAGCGGTGAAAGCTATCCCCTTCGATAAGAGCAGCGGTAATACCCAGTTGTTGGAAAATCTTGCGGAATGCCACACTGGTGGTTGTCGTTCCGGCTCCACTGGAACCGGTTATGGCAATGACAGGGTGTTTGGCAGACATAAGAACAGACTCCTTATCAGTAAAAAAACAGTTGGGATGATCTTTCTCGTAACCAGCAATTTTGAGCCAATAAAGCAATACCAATAAAGCAGTACCAATAAAACAATGCCAATAGAACATACAAAAATTGAATGAAATGCTATTGCGCCGAAAAGGGTATAAAAAGAATCAGCTTACGGACGAAACTGCTCCTTAGGCATGATATTGACAGTTTCGTGCAATTCAGACCAGACCAGAATGACTTCGTTCCGTTCAAGCTGGCGTTTTACATCCTGTACTTTTTGCTCCAGCGTTTTTTCCGATTCACCATAATCAGTGCCTTCCCGTAAGACAAAACTCTCGATTAAGTTACGTAAAGTATCAGGTTCTATTTGTTTCCACGGGATAATCATTTTGTTCTCCATATATACCCTGCCTCTTCCAAGTTGAATTACACACTTCGAAAACGGGTATAACTCATCTTGTGCGCTAAATAACATACTGCTATTTTCTTTGAAAGAAAATGACAATAATTAGGAGATATCACAACTCATGACCGCCAGCCTACTATTTTCACTCAGCACATTTATGTTTATTTCAGCGATTACACCCGGTCCGAATAATATGTTAATGACAACATCGGGTGCCAATTTTGGATTCCGCCGCTCGTTAATACTTTTTCTGGGAATGATAATTGGAATGCAGACCATCCTGCTATTATCTGCGTTTGGTGTTGCGGCGTTATTGCTGGTCTATCCGGCTGTACACACAGGTTTGAAAGTGCTCGGTAGTTTGTACTTACTCTGGCTGGCCTGGAAAACAGCGACAGCACAGTATAAGCAGTTGGATGCACAATCCCTCGGAACACCTCTTAAAGGCTATCAGGGCTGGTTATTACAGTTTCTGAACCCCAAAGCATGGATGATGGGATTAGGATCTGTCAGCAGTTACAGCTTAGCCGGAGATTTATATATCCACTCTATTTGGGTCATCAGCGTAGTGATGATACTCAGTAATATAGCCACAGGCTTGGTATGGCTGAATCTTGGCGTCATGATTGGTCGCCTGTTAAAAGGCCGTACAGCATGGTTTACTTTCAATATCGTGATGGGGCTTTTGACAGCAGCCTGTGTGCCATTGATCTGGATTAACTGAATCAGCTTAAATCAATATTTTTGCTGCCGAAGAAGAACGTCAGCACAAAGCCGCTGATATACGCAACAATCAGCCCCGCACCGTATACCGCCATGCCTGTGAATATTCCTGTCAGGGATGTCATCAAAGGCAAAGCGACTATACCGGAGGGGCCAAATACTGTATTCAGGCCAACAGGTACACCTAGCCAGGCAATCAGCCCGATAAAAAAGCCGCCGATTGCACCACCAAAACAGGCCGTTATAAAAGGCTTGATGCGGGGCAGAGTCACGCCGTAGATTAAAGGTTCACCAATTCCCAGAAAACCCGGAATAATGGCACCTTTGATTTGAATACGCAGCAATGAATCTTTTTTTGCTCTGGCATATAACGCGAGAGCAGAACCAACCTGCCCGGCTCCTGCCATCGCCAGAACCGGAAACAAGGAGTTAAAGCCCTGTGTCTCAACCAGAGCAAAATAAACCGGTATAAAGCCCTGATGTACACCAAACATCACCGCTATCAGGAACAATCCGGCCAAAACAGCCGTCCCGAACGGATTACCATTCAGATTGGTGAAAAGCCATGACATTGCCATAAACAGGTAACTTCCTATCGGCATAATCACGATAAAAGTCACTGCGCCCATAATCAGTAGTGTGATGGCGGAAGTCAGGATCATATCCAGATCAGATGGTATAATTTTGCGTATCTGCTTCTCAACCCAGGCTCCCAGAATACAGGCAATCAATACCCCGAAAATATTTCCCCGTGGGTCGATAGCGAAGCCAAAGAAATTGTTGATACCGGAATAAAAGCCACTGATGGCATCGGGGTTATAACCCAGAATAAACAGAGCAGCGATAATCGCACCATTAATACCTGAACCGCCGAATGCCTTCTGCGCATTATAACCAATCAAAATGCTGAAGAAAGTGAACATTCCTTTACTGAAAATCTTCATATAGCCGATCATTTCAACCAGCACCGCATTAGGTTGTGCAACACCCTGAATAAAAATTTGTTCCAGTAAAGTGGCGATCCCCAGTAACAGCCCGACAGCAATAAAACCGGGGATCAGTGGCGTAAAAATAGTGGCAAATTTAGCAAGGAAATTATGGATTGAACTGGTTTGCTTCTCTTTGAGGTGTTTTTTATTGGAAGAAGCAATATCTTTCAAATCTGCTGAATGGTGTTCCGGAGCCGGATGCTCGGCAGAACTTAATAACTCATTCATTATCTCTGCGGCTGTCTGGGCTTTGCCGGGGCCAAGAACAATCTGAAGCTGCTCATTACTTTCGACTACACCCAGAACGCCGGGGATCAGTTTTAGTTTTGCTTTATCGACGATTGAATCATCACGTAATGTTAACCTCAGGCGGGTCATGCAATTACCACACTGTATGACATTACTTGCCCCGCCAATGGCGCTGAGTATTTCAGGCAACATATTCGGATTAATTTTAGCCATTTAGCGCCCTTACCATCTATACCTATATAGGGAAAAGGTAATCACTACCGGACTGTTGAAATCGTAGGCCGGATGAACCCCTGATATTCTGTTAATAACATTCGGGCTTCTTCGGCACTGATCCCCGATAGAATCATCACAATTGCGGTTTTGCAGTGGCCGTTACAGGCAATCAGGGCTTGTTCTGCCACTTCTCTGTTACATTCGGTAGCTGCCATCACAATATTTTTTTGTCGTTCGATTAACTTAGCATTAGTGGCTTCAACATCCACCATCAAATTACTATATACCTTGCCGATGCGGATCATGGCACCAGTTGTAATCATATTCAGTACCAGCTTTTGCGCTGTACCTGCTTTCATACGGGAAGAACCGGTGACAACCTCCGGCCCGACAACCGGTGTAATTGCGATATCAGCCAGCTGGGTCATCGGGCTGTCAGGGTTGCAACTAATACAGGCAACAGTTGCTCCTATTGATACCGCATATTCCATCGCACTTAACACATAGGGAGTCCGGCCACTGGCGGCAATTCCGACCAGTACATCTTTTTTACTAAAGTGTAGTTCCTTAAGATCATCTATGCCCAGTTGCCGGTTATCTTCCGCATTTTCTACCGCTTTCAGAATAGCCTTATGCCCGCCAGCGATTAAACCGACAACCTGTTCTGGTCTGGTGCCATAGGTTGGCGGGCATTCACTGGCATCCAGAATTCCTAATCGCCCCGACGTACCTGCACCGCAGTAAATCAATCTCCCGCCACGACGGAAAGCCTCTGCCACTTTATCCACAACGAGAGCAATTTGAGGTAACGCCTGTTCAACAGCAAGAGCAACTTTTTTATCTTCATCGTTAATAACGCGCAGCATATCCAGTGTCGATAACTCATCAATATGAGTACTGGCAGGATTGCGGCTTTCCGTTACCAGATTATTGAGATTGATTTTCATGGTTTGTTCCAACTATCTACTATACGGTGTGAGAGCGATTATGGATTATTGCATTGATCCTACAATATAGCTCTCATAATCATAGCGCTCACTTCCCGGATTATTTCTTTTCTCGAATGACTCATCGTAATAGAGAACAATATTTTCAAATAAATAGAATTGATTACCTTTTGATAAATAAAAGTGATTACTTTTGTTTATCGCCTGATAAAAATCTTTCATTACTTAATAATAAAAAAGTTTCCTACTTTATGTTGATTGTGCAAAAAGCTTTTATTTCAACTGATAATTTAATGTGAATGTGCAGATGAAATTTTGCATTCTCTTGAGGAACGTACCTATGAAGTTTATTTTTGTTAATAAATCCTTGCGATTTTTAATATTAATTTTTTCTTTTTTATTACCGTTTGTCTCGATGAATACATTTTCAGTGAGTGAAGATCATCAAAACCTAACAGTAAAACCACTTTTTCCGAGTACGAGCGATGAAAATAATTTGGATGTAACAGAAAAAGATAAAGCTGGCGTAATTGCACAAAATATTCAGACGATAGGTGGTTTATTATCATCCTCGTCATCTCAACTTACAGAACAGGCGAAATCTTACGCTTTGGGAAGAGTAAACGGAGTAATAAATAGTGAGGTACAAGAATGGTTGTCACAATTTGGTACAGCCAGAGTTAATTTATCTCTCGACAGAAAAGGTAAACTGCATAACAGTTCATTAGATCTGTTATTTCCACTTTATGATAACAAAGTAGACTGGCTGGTTTTTTCTCAGTTGGGTTATCGCAATAAAGACAGCCGAAATACGGTTAACCTCGGTTTTGGCAGCCGTTATTTCACTTCGGGCTGGATGTATGGTTTTAATACTTTCTTTGATCAGGACATCACGGGAAAAAATAACCGGCTGGGATTAGGGGCAGAAGCATGGGCTGATTACCTTAAATTATCAGCTAATACCTATATTCGCCTGAGCAAATGGCATCAGTCACGGTATGATAAAGACTGGGAAGAGCGCCCTGCCAATGGTTTTGATATCAATGGCGAGTTTTTCCTGCCTGCTTATCCGCACATCGGCAGTAAACTGGGTTACGAAAAATACTTCGGTGATAACGTGACTCTGTTCAACCGTGATACCAAGCAGAAAAACCCCGGCTTTGCCAAAGTAGGCATAACTTACACGCCAATCCCGCTGATAACGATGGGTATAGATTACCGGCATGGCAGCAACAAGCACAGCGATGCCCGCTTTCAGGCCAATTTAAACTATAGATTTGGTGTCCCGCTGAGTGTTCAGTTATCACCGGATAGCGTTGCATCAATGCGCACACTGGCAGGTAGCCGCTATGATCTGGTGGAAAGAAATAACAACATTGTGCTGGATCACCGGGAAAAACCGAGGCTGGAAATTAGCGTACCGAATATCATTCAGGGACGCGGTGCTCAGGAGTTAAAAGTAGAAGCTAACGTGGAGTCAAATAGGCCGGCTAAACCGGTGAAATGGACTGCAGGAGAAGAGTTCTACAAAAATGGAGGAGTGCTTCCTAGTAGCGGTAATTCCATTAGAATTACGCTACCAAGATATCTTGATAAAGGTGTA
The DNA here is from genome assembly GCF_963894935.1 of Xenorhabdus sp. PB61.4. Lineage (NCBI taxonomy): Bacteria > Pseudomonadati > Pseudomonadota > Gammaproteobacteria > Enterobacterales > Morganellaceae > Xenorhabdus > Xenorhabdus sp. PB61.4. The sequence goes on along the minus strand of NZ_CAWQJR010000191.1, from coordinate 7,875 downwards.
AACAGTTACCCGATTCATGCAATGGTGGAATTAGAGAATGGCAAGCTCTCCAGAACAGCTGAAATGACTGTTAAGGTTACTGGAGGAGGCCCATTCGAAGGTAATATGAAAGTCTCTCCTGACGGAATTATTTCCGGAAATGGGAAGGATACGTATACCTATAAGGCTTTAATTCTTGATGAAAAAAGTGCTCAACCGTTGCGTAACCATAGTTTTGAGAATGTAACATGGAGTATTGTAAATAATAAATTACCAGATAATGTAAAATTTAAAGAATCTAAAACAACAACAGATGGTGATGGATATTTAACTGCTTCACTGGTGAGTAATGTAGGAGTGGATGGTGTCGAAGTTAAAATGGAGCTTACCACTGATGACAAAAAAGTATATGACATCCATGCCGAAAGACCGGTGAGTTTTAAAGCGGTGCCGCAAAGTGCAGGGTTGAGGTTAATTTCAGATCATCATCAATATTCTGATCTTAATGAACAAAATAAGCCCTACAATGTTTTTAATGAATTGAGAATTCAACTGAGAAAAACAACCTATATATCAGAAGGATTGCTTGCACCTATTTCTAGGCACAATGATTATGTTGAATATGAATCTACGTCTGATCTTGTGAAAGTAATTCTAACAATTGAAGGCCCAGAAATTACGTTCCCCGCTGAGAATTTTAGCTCATTTAAAAAAGCAATTGTCACCGCTACTGTTACTGAATTTGATACAGGAGCAAAATATTCTTATGAATATAAATTCAATCCTCAGAGATATGTTTTTAGTCCCAATGTCGGTAATGTAAGATTGGGCAATGATGAATATAATAAAGGGCAGAATCATACGTGTAAAACTCTTGAATCTGAATATAGATGGTCACGTGAATCAGAATCAGTAACTGAGGAAGAAGTTGGGATAACAATATCTAGCAATACTTCTTTGGAAGATGAATATAGTATGTTCGATGGTTTTGGGTTTTTACCTTTTGTTCGTTATGAAGGTAATGAAGATAATATGAAAATAAAAGTCAAAGACAATAATGAATCATCTGGATTTTATTTAATTGATTATGGTACAAGGAGTAAGATAGCGGACATTAACTCTATGGATGTTGGTAGGTTATTGTGTAAACTAAAAGGTTAAAATTTATTGATAGCAAAAACACAGGTTCTTTTTTGTGCCTGTGTTTTTTAATGAAGGATGAGTGTTAATCAATAATTAGATAAAAATAATCAGTGCAATAATTTTTCGTTATCAACCGATAACAAAAAGTTATTGGAGTAGTATAAAAACTTTTCTAATATATAAATAGGATAACTAACCTTACTCTAGTGGCGTTAGTATCAAAATAAGGTTACTAATAATAACATCTAATTGGGTACTTATATATGCCATCATATATTGGTAAAGTTATTGGTTTTTTCACGATTATTTATACGCTACTTATCCCTTCTACCATTATGAATGCGTTTGCTGAGGGATATGTAACTAATGAAAAAACAATCACACCCAAGATAGATAATGTAGACACCCAAGTAACCGAATCAAGTAAAAAATTTCTAACGCCAGAAGCCGATAAAAAAGGCGGAACAGGAAATACAAGTCATACATCAGAATATGAACATGCCGATGCTATAGGGCGAAATATTCAGATGGCAGGGAATATTCTGTCATCCTCTCCTTCTGAATTAGCAGAACAAGCCAAATCTTATGCTTTGGGTAAAGTTAATAGCACTATCTCTTCCGAAGCTCAAAAATGGTTATCCCAATCGAGTACAGCAAGAGTTAACTTTGGTTTTGACAGAAAAGGCAGGCTAGAAAATAACTCAATAGATCTGCTATTGCCTATTTATGATAATCAAGCTGCCTGGTTCTTTTTTTCTCAATTAGGTTACCGCAACAAAGATAGCCGGAACACAGTCAACCTCGGTTTGGGAGGGCGTTATTTTTCTCAGAACTGGATGTATGGCCTGAATACTTTTTATGACTATGACATTACGGGTAAAAACAGGCGGGTAGGGTTGGGAGGAGAACTTTGGGGAGATTATATTAAATTTTCTACCAACGGTTATTATCGCTTAAGTGACTGGCAAATCTCGCGGAATTTCGAGGAGCATCACGAACGACCCGCTAATGGCTACGATATTAACGGCGAATTCTTCCTATCTGCCTACCCTAATCTGGGAGGTAAATTTTCTTATGAGCAATACTTCGGCGATAACGTAACGTTATTTAATCGAAAGACCAAGCAAAAAAATCCAAGTCTGGCAAAAATGGGCGTGACGTATACACCAATTCCATTAATAACAATGGGCATGGATTATAAACAAGGAGAGAGGGGACAGAGTGAAACCCAATTTCTGACAAACTTTAATCTCAGATTTGGTGTGCCGCTGAGCGCACAGTTATCACCGGATAACGTTGCATCAATGCGAACACTGGCAGGCAGCCGTTATGATTTGGTGGAAAGGAATAATAATATAGTACTTGATCATCGGAAGGTACCGGTTGCTAAGTTTTCTATACCAAAGACAATTGTGGGTTATAGCGATGGCGTATTTGATATCCCAGTAAAATTTCTTACTGATGCACCAGTTAAAGATTTTTACTGGACTATTACTGGAAACAGAGAAGAAGCTTTTAAAAATGGAGGAGGTAAACTTTCGTATAAATCAGGAAATATTCAGCTTACTTTCCCTAACTATCTAACCGAGGGAAATCAAGATACAAACAATAGCTACACGGTTTTTGTTGCTTTTGAGTTAACTGATAAAGAGAAAACAAAGGCAGAACAAATACAAGTTATTGTCAAACCTTTTGAGATACAAAAAAAAGGTGATGGTTCTAATTTTACTCCACGTGGCCCACTGAATGCGACGGGGAAAATAAAAGACGGATATACTTTTGACCCTGTGATTACTTTCGATACGCAGAATAATTTGAAAACAGTCCAGAATGACACTATTCATAATGTTGAATGGGTTGCGGTACCAGAACAAGATCCTCTTGAAAATGGAAAGAAATTAAAATTTCATCCTCAAGATAAATTTGAAAAAATAACAATAGATGGAAATGGTCATTTTCCTAAAGAATCTCGTGTTATTTTAACCAGCGATGGATATGTCGGAAAAGTAGATGTTTATTTATCAATGGATGGGCAAGATAAACAACTTGTGGGAAAAGTAACCTTTAAATCTAATAACTTGAAGTATAAAATTAGTGATATCACTGTGTTCCCTAAACCTTCTAATAAAGTCTTTGCAGATGGTAAAAGTACATATACATATAGTGCAACTATTGAAAATGGCGATAATACTAAAATCAAAGAAGGAACAAAAATAGATAACGTAAAATGGATTGCAAAAGATGCTACTGATAAAGATATTACTGATAAACTTATAGTAGTTAAAAAAAGTGTTCTAGTAGATAAAAATAGTAATTTAGAATGGGAAATAGCTAGTGATCAACCTTTTAAAGATATAGCTGTTTCTTTATCGATTGAAAATCAGCCGCCAACTTTAGCTAAACAGAAAGCTACTTTTCTAAAACCTGAAATCAGACTAGAGATTCCTTCTGGTCCATTTATTGTAAATGAGTCTTACATAGTAAAAGCAATAATTGATGATGAAAATTTAAAAGGATCAATTAAATGGGATGTCAGTTCTGAAGCTATATCAAAAACTTCAGACATTAAAAATGAAATTATGTTATCCACTGATAAAAAAGAAGAAATCAGAGTTGTAGCTTCTATTAATAATAATGGTGAAATTATTTCCAGTCCTCCTGTAACACTAAATTTTGAATGGCCAGTTATAAATAAAATAACAACTGTTAATGTAGATCATTATCCCGGAGATAAATATACTTTTAAGACTGCTGTTACAGATAGTACCGGTAAAGTTAGTTATACTGGACATGGAAACACATTTAATTGGTATATTAAAACGCCAACTAGTTGGGAAGAACAAGGTTTAACATTATCACCTTTAGAATCAAAAGATGTGTTAGTTGATAACGAAGGGAATTTAAAGGCAGTTCTAAGTAGTTCACCAAATAAATCAGCAGTAATTGGAATTATTGTGTGTGCTAGAATAAAAAATAAAAATGTTATTATATCTGAAACTGAAGTGTGTAGTAATTCAGTGGGTTTTATCGAAGATAAATCAAAATATAATGTTGATCACATTGAGATTACTCCTGATCCTAAAAAATCTTTAATTGCTGATGGCGAACAAGCTTATACATATGAGGCGCTTATTCTTAATCATGAAAAAAATCCTGTAAAAAATGCAATTGTAGGGGCGAATTGGAGTGTGGATAATTCTAGTAAGGAAGTAAAATTACATATATCAAAAGATGGATTACAAACAGATAATGAAGGAAAGTTAAAAGTAACATTAACCAGTACTAAAAAAGTAGAAAATATAATTGTTTCTTTATCTATTGAAAATCAACCCCCTAAAAAAGCTCAAGGAGTATCTTTTACGTGGCCATTTATTAGTAAACCGACAGCTACACCAAAAAGTGGAGATGTAGTTAATAATGGAAAAGATTCTTATAAATATACAGCACAAGTATATGAATCTGACCATAGCACTCCTTATACTGGAGATAAAATAAAATTTCAATGGACTCTTCAGAAACCAAAAAATGACGATACAACTTATTTAAAAGATAAGGAAGAAATGATAGTTTCTTCTGAAGGAAAACTGGAAAATCATTTAGTTAGTTCTCATACTCCACCAGTAGAAGATGCTATAGTTTGTGTTTCTATTGCTAATAATCCTACTCCTGAAAATGGGCAACAATGTGCAAATCAAGTTTCTTTTAGTAATGAATATACTTTAAATCTTACAGTTAATAATCCTTCACCAATGCTTGAAGGTGAAAATAATAAATATATTTTTACTGCAGAAATTAAAAGTAAAAGTAAAAAAGATAATATATCTAATATACCTATAACTTGGAGTACTTCTTTACCAGTTCCTCTAGAACAAGAACCTAAGCTTGTTATTGAAAAAGAAAACATGACAGATTCTAAAGGGTTGGCAACTTTCACAATGTATAGTACAGATGGTGGATTTAAAAATATTACGATAACTGCTTCAGCTGATACTATTAATCTAAATTCAAAACCCATAACAGTTGAAATAATTGCAAAACCTAAAGAATCTAGAAATATAATTCTATTAACTTATCCAGTTACTGATACTTCTGGAATAGCTACAACTATTAATGGAATAACAGCTACTGATTTAAATTTTGGTTGGAAAGAACTTAGATTTTTCCCACGAGAACCTTCTAATTCAGAAATTAATGGATCAACTGGCCACTATTATAGTTCGAATAATATGAATATAATTGAAGCTAATGAACAGTATTTTCAAGTGAAAAAGGCAGGAAGTACAAAAGTAAAAAGTTATTATACGTTTCCTTCAGGTAGATATATTGTATATGAAACAAAAATGAATATTAATATGATGGTATTTTCAGATGCTAATCCTAGGTGGTTTCAAGATAATACTCAAATAAATCCAGCTCTACAATGTGAAACCGGAACACCCGTAGAAGTTTCGGATATAGGTGTTAATATTACAAATCTTGTAAAACAAGGAGCAGATTTTAAAAAAGCAGGGTTAATTGCTCCTCTTGTATTTAATATCGGATATAGTGGGTTAAATATTTCAGATTATACTCAGTTATATCCTATAGCACCTGGAGATCAAAGTTCAACAATGTATAGTTTACTTTGTCATAATTAACTATTAAAAATTAAATAAATGTGTAACTGTTTATTAATAATCAACTTGGATTCGCCTAATAAGTGCAATTTCTAAGAAAGGCGGTCAGTTGCTATAGTAGGCATCTTTCTCGCCAAAGGAAAATGCACTATGGCCTATACACAACTGACCGAAATAGAAAGATACCAGATTTTTAGTTTAAAAGAAGCCGGTTTTACACAACGCTTTATCGCAACGTCTCTTAATCGAAATCCATCAACAATTAGCTGGGAATTGAGACGAAACCAGGAAGACGAGAAATACTGCCCTAAACAGGCTCAACTTAAAGCCTCAGAGCGCCGTCATGCCGCGATAAAAGCCGTAAAAGTGACACCTGAGATCGTCAAATTGATTAATCAGTTAACTTGGCAAGATTTGAGTCCTGAACAAACCGTTGGTTATCTCAAAAGGGAAAATATCATCTCTTTGCATCATGAAACAGTTTATAGATTGATTTATAAAGATAAAGTGAATGGTGGTGACTTATGCCAGCATCTCAGGATAGCTAAAAAACCATATCGTAAACGCTACGGAAGTGATGAACACCGAGGAAAAATCAAAAAACGAGTCAGTATTGAAAAACGCCCAAAATGTGTTGATAAAAAGCAGCGTCTTGGTGATTGGGAAGGCGATACTATCGTTGGCAAAGATCATAAAAGTGCATTATTGACCTTAGTTGAACGAAAATCACTATTTACTCTCATCATTAAACTTGAAGATAAAACAGCAAAAGGCGTTGCAAAAGCGGCAACAAGACACTTGTCTGGGATAAAAAACAAAGTTAAAACAATTAGCTTTGATAACGGACTAGAGTTTGCTGAGCATACTCTTATCAGTAAAAATTTAGAGGCAAAAATTTATTTTGCTCACCCGTATTCCCTTGGGAAAGAGGAATAAATGAGAACATAAATGGATTAATCAGAGATTACTTCCCAAAGGGAACTGATTTTAATCAGGTCTCAGAGCGAGAGGTGAATCTTGTGGCAAACCGATTAAATAATCGTCCTCGTAAAACGAGGAATTACAAAACACCGAATGAACTATTTAAAGGAATATCAACTCATTTATTTCGTTTATTATGGTGTTGCACTTATTATGTGAATGCAAGTAGGGAAAATAACTCTTATCTATAAAAAAATAAGATAAGAGTTATTAAAAATATAAATTAAGATTTAATTATAATCTAATGGAGCTGTATCGAGAAATCCTTGCCAAGATTGTGAATAATTTTCTTTATTGACAGTGTAATAAATATAGAAAGGTGTTGGATTACCATCTTCATCTACACCAAAATCAGTCAAATAACTAGATTGAATAGAAATTTTAAGGGGATTACTTACATCAGTTACAGTTGTTGAATGTACTACTGTAGACTTAGGTTTTAGATTTCCTGTGTCTGGATCATAAGTAATTATATCTACAAAGCAGTCAATCTTATCTTGAAGTTGTACTTCTTTATTACCGCCAGTAGGGATAACACAAGTTATTCCATTTCCAAGAGAAGTTATACCAAAAACAAAAAATTCATCAACTTCAGTTCCGGAATGATCTAAAATTGAAGGTAATTTAAAATTTCCTTTTGGTGGTAAATAACTATTAGGACCTGCACTTACCGTAAAAGCTAAATTTTTTGATCTAAAAACATCTCCACCGATTGTAAAGAGGTAATAATATAAAGTATTATACTGAAAAGGAGTAAAAAGTTTATAAGGGATCTTAAAGGGTTTATCTTGAAAATTTCTATTACCATACCTATCTGAGGTACATAACATAGGCGTTGCATCATTTACATCGCTCATCATATATATATAATCAGTTGGAGTAAATGTTGCAGATCTAGGTATCCTAGCATCAAAAGTAGGATTTTTATCAGATCCTGCGGGAGGTACTTCATCTCCATTCATATTTATAATTATAGGATTTGCCAAATTATCAGATGGAGTAACATTTTTTGTAATGAATAAGACATTTTTTTGTAATGAATGTGTAATATCATCCATAATATTAGAGATGCTTATTTTTTCTACATAAGTGTCTTCTAGTTTATTTGCAAAGAATTTAAGATTAATATCTCCATTACTATCAGTGTTAACATAAT
>NZ_CAWQJR010000190.1:0-26811 GCF_963894935.1 Xenorhabdus sp. PB61.4 | reverse complement strand
CTTGGGGGACAGAACGTGTTTTACCCAGTAGAAGTATCCCCATGATCCGCCGAGCATAATTTTTATCAGATGTTTTTTGGACGATTTTTTTCATCTGCCGACGTTCATTTCATGAAGTGGGTGGTATGATGAGCATGACTCGATCCTTTTTTCTGTGATTTTGCGTTTTTGGGAACAAAAATTTCGCAAATTTAGGATCGAGTTTCTTTGATACTCCTACCATTTTGACAAGCTATTTATATTCTTTTGGGTAAGTGTTTTCCACCTGAAAAACCTTGCAGCAAATATAATGGCAGTAATGCTAATGCCCTCCACTTCTTTTTCCATACTCTTTGGCCTGTTCTGATTTACGACGATAAATATCAACCTTAGCCATATTTCATCATAAAAAGTCAGAGGAATATCACCACATAGCCAGACTCTTACTATTATGAAATAATAATTCCCTCACCCTTAAATAATCAAAAGTGATTACTTTTATTTATCACCTGATAAAAATCTTTCATTACTTAATGATAAAAAGGTTTCCTAACTTAGGTTTATTGTGCAAAAAAATTTATTTCAACTAAACATTTAATGTGAATTCGCTGGTGAAACTTTGCGTTTTATTGAGGAATGTATCTATGAAGTTTATTTTTTTGAATAAATTCAGGCGGTTTTTCATATTAATGTTTGCTTTTTTATTACCGTTTGTCGCTATGAACACGTTTTCAGTGAGTGAAAGCCATCCGGATCTGACAGTAAGAACTATTTCTCCGATTGAAGACGAAGAAAATATTTCTGGTTATATAGAAGAAGATAAAGCCAGCATGATCGCACAAAATATTCAGAGGGTTAGTGGCTTATTATCATCTACGCCATCTCAATTGGCAGAGCAGGCTAAATCTTACGCTTTGGGAAGATTGAACGGAACAATAAATAGCGAGGTACAAGAATGGTTGTCACAATTTGGTACAGCCAAAATTAATTTATCGGTGGATAGAAAAGGTAAATTGCATAACAGTTCATTAGACCTGTTATTTCCACTTTATGATAATAAAGTAGACTGGCTGGTTTTTTCTCAGCTGGGTTATCGTAATAAAGACAGCCGAAATACGGTTAACCTCGGTTTTGGCAGCCGTTATTTCATTTCAGACTGGATGTATGGTTTTAATACTTTCTTTGATCAGGACATCACAGGAAAAAATAACCGACTGGGATTGGGTGCAGAAGCATGGGCTGATTACCTTAAATTATCAGCCAATACCTATATTCGTCTGAGTAAATGGCACCAGTCACGAGATGATAAACTTTGGGAAGAGCGCCCTGCTAATGGTTTTGATATCAATGGCGAGTTCTTCCTGCCTGCTTATCCGCACATCGGCAGTAAACTGGGTTACGAAAAATATTTTGGCGATGGTGTGACTCTATTCAACCGTGATACCAAACAGAAAAACCCCGGCTTTGCCAAAGTAGGCATGACTTATACACCAATTCCGCTGATAACCATGGGCATAGATTACCGGCATGGCACCAACAAACACAGCGATGCCCGCTTTCAGGCCAATTTAAATTATAGATTTGGTGTCCCTCTGAGCGTTCAGCTATCACCGGATAGTGTTGCATCAATGCGCACACTGGCAGGCAGCCGATATGATTTGGTGGAAAGAAATAACACCATTGTGCTGGATCACAGGGAAAAACCGAGTCTGGAAATTAGCTTACCGCATACTCTTCATGGAGATAGTGAAGATAAGGAAACAATAATCGCTACTGTCACGTCAAATAAACCGACTAAACCCGTGACATGGCGAGCAGAAGAAACATTCAGCAAAAATGGTGGGGAACTTCCGAGCGCGGGTAATGAAATTCAAATTAAATTGCCAAAATATATCCCCAATGGTGTAAATAGTTACCCGATTTATGCCACCGTAGAATTAGAAAACGGGAAACTATCCAAAACCGCAACAATGACGGTTACGGTTAAGGAGGTTAAATTGGGCATCAAGTTACCGAATACCCTTCATGGATATAGTGAAGAGGAGAAAAAAGTAACTGCTACTGTGGATTCAAATAAACAGACCAAACCCGTGACATGGCGGGCAGAAGAAATATTCAGCAAAAATGGAGGGAAACTTCCGAGTACTGGTAATGAAATTCAAATCAAATTACCCAAATATATCCCCAATGGTGTAAATAGTTACCCGATTTCTGCCACGGTGGAATTAGAAAACGGGAAACTCGCCAAAACCGCTGAAATGACTATTACGGTTAATCCTTTTACTCCTGGAGATAAACCGTTCATAAGTGAAATGGAAGTTTCTCCAAAAGAAACTCTCTTTGGGAATGGAAAAGATGAGTATACCTACAGAGTCTTAATTATCGATCCTGAAAACGGGCAACCACTTCGTAACTACAAACTCAATGCAACCTGGGAAGTTATCGTAAATGAATTGCTGCGTAATAATGTGTATTTTAAGGAACAGGAAAAAACAACAGATAATGATGGATATTTAAAAGCTTTACTGGTGAGTAAAGTAGGAGTGGATGGCGTCAAAGTCAATATGAATATCACGACTGATGATGGTAATGCATATGCCAGTAATAGCGATAAAAACCCCGTCAATTTCAAACCGGTAATACAGCAAGCCGGGTTACTCATCTTCGGTCGTCATGCTCATGAGTATAAGCATACTTATGAACAAGATAAGCCGTATAATGTTTATGAGGGGTTAACGATAACACTGGTAGAACAAAGACCAGGCCATTATCCTAGGGATATTGCCCGCTATGATGATGATATTGAATATGCCCCCCCATCTTCTGATCTCGTGAAAATAGTGAATAAAAAAATCACTTTTCCTTTTGAAACTTTTAGCTCATCTAAAACCGCAACGGTTATTGCAACAGTGACTAAAGCCAAGTCGGGAGCTAAATATGCGTATACATATACATTCAAGCCAAAGAGGTATGTTTTTAGCCCGGATGTTGGTAATAACGGAAAAGTAAAACTGGGGGATAATAGTATAAATAACACGTGTGACAACCTTGACCTGAAATATTCAAAGGGACTTCAAGCTGAATCAATGACTGAGGAGAATGTTATTGAAGAGACAACTAACAGTAACTCTTTGGGACGAGAATATCCTTATGCTTCTGAATATCCTTATGCACCTTTAGAGGGCTTCTCTGGCTTTGGTTTTTTGCCTTATCAGGGACAGCCAAAAGATCTGAAAGTAAAAATAAAAAGTAAAGAGGGAGCGTTTATTTTATATCATTATTATGAACAAGGGGGATTAATTAGCTTTAATCCTGGTGCTTCTAATGATTTCGGCAGATTACTGTGTAAATTGAAAGAGTGAATGCATGGTTAATGTAAATTAACCTAACACCTTGAATTAAATTCAATATTTTTAGGTTAAATCGCGTTTTTATTAAAGGCCGCCTAGTGCGGTCTTTTTACTTTTTGGTGGAGGATCCAAATTTACCACAGCACAACAGCTCGGGTTGATTCACTTAATACAACTGGGCCAGTTTGGTAAAAAAATCAGCAAATAATTAATAATGATAATTATATTGATAATCATTTCCATTTGCAATATTGTAGTGACGTTTTCTTCTTCAGGAGATCATACCTCTTCATGATGAATGTTTTATCAAATTGGGTTTCCCAGCGCCGCCTGTAAGCAGCACAAATGAATTGATGGTTATTAAATTATTTTTATAAGGCAAAGTCAGACGGTGTTTGATTATGTTTAAGATAAGAAAAAAACTTGTGATGAAACTCATCGCTCTATGCGAAAAATTAGGGATTCAGGTTGGGATGTTTTCAACATCTATTCTATCTGACGGAGCGTATGTAGTTAGCGAGGGATTAGCATCATGAGAGTTACAACCTCAGCGCTGAAAATTTCCGTAAAGAGGCGCGTTTCTCCTACTTCTATCGCAGCATCTTCTCCACAGCCAGCTATAACAGATAACATCTGGTATCCGGCACTATTGGCGGCTGGCATTTTCTTTGCCTGCGGTATTTTCCTCCTCTCCGGTATGGAGAAAAAACTGACCATTATACTAACAAGAGGGACCTGATTTTGTCTGGTATCGTCAACAAACTTCTGCCACTCACGTTGCAAGAAGATGACTTCATATTTCTGTCACCTCACAAAAGTCTGCTCGCCCGGGGATGTTTCGCCACCTTGACACTTCCGGCCTCATCCGGACATCATGTCAAAAGCGAGTTCCAGCAAAGAGTACAGCAGCAGCTTCGTCAGGCTCAGCAAGCCGGAGTAGAAAATCCTATTGTCGTAGGAGCTATTCCTTTTGATAAACGCCAACCTTGCTCGCTGTTTATTCCACAAACCTGCCATTGGTTCGATCGCTATGCCTTTAACCTCTCCGATTCTCCGGTGCAGGTGGAGGGCCAAGCTCACTTTATTCCGGATCACGATGCGTATTGCGCCATGGTGGAAAGTGCGCTGAATCCTCTGCGCATTGGTGCGCTCGATAAAGTGGTGTTATCGCGCCTGCTACAGATTGAAAGCATTCCCCCACTGAGTGCACTGAACCTGTGGCTACAACTCAACAGGCAGAATCCACAGAGCTATAACTTTCACTTGCCGCTGGCGGATGGCACTCTGATTGGTGCCAGCCCAGAACTGTTGCTACGTAAAGAGGGGAATACCCTACGTTCCTGCCCTCTTGCAGGTTCTGCGCGGCGGGGCGAGAATAACGCCAGTGATCAAAAGGCCAGAGAAAAACTGTTAGCCTCTGTAAAGGATCGCCATGAGCATCTGGTGGTCACGGAAGCTATCCGTCGCCAACTAACGGATCTCTGCAATTCTCTGACTATTCCTGAACCTTCACTGCTCAGCACACCTACACTCTGGCATCTCGCTACTGAGATTCAGGGGACACTGGCCAGTGATCGCGAGACTGCTCTATCGCTTGCCTGCTTACTTCATCCCACGCCTGCATTATGCGGCGCTCCTTATACCTCATCCCGCAATCTGATCGGCGAGCTGGAACCATTCGATCGCGGCTGGTTTGGCGGTATCGTCGGCTGGTGCGATGCCCACGGAGATGGGGAGTGGGTAGTGGCGATCCGCTGCGGTAAAGTTCGATCTCATCAGATTGAGCTATTCGCCGGAGCCGGCATCGTTCCAGACTCTGTTCCGGAAAATGAATGGATGGAAACCCGTACCAAATTTAACACCATGCTGAGCGCACTTGGTTTTGCGACACAACAGGAGCAGACATTATGATTGAATTCAACCGTTGGCCCCAGAATCTGGCTGAACGCTATCGCTTTAAGGGGTATTGGATTGATCGTCCATTGAGCGATATTCTTGATATTCACTGTGAGAACGATGCAAAGGCACTGTTTTGTGGTGAGCGGAGCTGGAGCTACCGCGAACTTAATGAGTCAGTAAACCGATTAGCCGCTTCTCTGCACCGACGCGGCGTGCGTCAGGGACAAACTGCACTGGTTCAGCTCGGCAACGAAGCTGAATTTTATATCGTCTTTTTTGCCTTATTGCGTCTGGGGGTCGTACCTGTTAACGCGCTTTATAGCCACCAAAGCAGCGAATTAACCGCGTATGCGCTCCAAATTAAGCCCCAAATACTCATTGCCGATCGCCAACATCGCCAGTTTCATGATGATGTTCTTATTGATCATCTGATGGATAAATGTCCGGAACTGAATATAGTCGTGCTTCACCATACGGATTCAGATCACTCGCTTTCATGTCTGATATCGGAAGAGCCGGGAGACTTCACTCCAACGCCAACTCCGGCAGATGAGGTCGCATTTTTCCAGCTTTCTGGTGGCAGTACTGGCACACCCAAGCTGATCCCACGCACCCACAATGACTATTATTACAGTATCCGCGCCAGCAACCCAATCTGCAACGTAAGCAGTAAAACCCGATATCTCTGTGCACTGCCTGCTGCACATAACTACCCTATGAGTTCACCGGGAGCTTTGGGCGTTTTCTATGCGGGCGGTCAGGTTATTCTCGTCCCCGATCCAAGTCCGGATGGATGTTTCCCGGCTATAGAACGTCATCAGATCAATCTTGTCGCCCTAGTACCACCAGCGGTCAGCATCTGGCTGGAGTATACCACTCTCAGAGGTCACGCCGACGAACTCGTCAGTCTGGAGGTCATGCTGGTCGGCGGTGCTCCTCTGGGTGAAACACTGGCCAGACGCATTCCAGCAGAGCTGGGTTGCCAGCTCCAACAGGTATTTGGTATGGCGGAAGGTCTGGTGAACTACACCCGACTAGATGATGACGATACACATACTTTCACCACTCAGGGACGCCCTATCAGCGAGGATGATGAGGTATGGGTCGCAAATCAGGAAGGTCTCCCTGTACCGCTCGGAGAACCGGGGTTGTTGATGACCAGAGGCCCATACACTTTTAGGGGATATTACCGAAGCCCGGAACATAACCAAACAGTGTTCGACAGCCACGGGTTTTATTGCTCTGGTGACGTAGTTATTCAACTTCCCGGCGGATATCTGAAAGTCGTTGGGCGCGAGAAGGATCAGATAAATCGTGGTGGCGAAAAAATTGCCGCTGAAGAGGTTGAACACCTTCTGCTGCGCCATCCAGCCGTGGTATACGCCGCACTGGTTGCTATTCCTGACCCTCTGATGGGTGAAAAAACTTGCGCATATGTAGTGACGCGCGAGCATGAATCGGTAAAACCAGTAGTGTTCCGTCGCTGGTTGCGAGAACAGGGTATCGCCGACTACAAAATTCCCGATCGTTTCGAAAGTCTGCCTAAACTGCCGCTTACTCCGGTAGGAAAAATTAATAAACAGGCGTTACGTGCACTTGCCAGTACTGCCTTAGAAAATTGAGAAAATACGCCATGAGCATTCCTAAACTTCAGGATTATACCCTGCCCGATGAGGCCACCTTACCTGTAAACAAAGTAGAATGGCAGTTAGAACCGCAGCGTGCCGCTCTGCTGATTCACGATATGCAGGAATATTTCCTCAACTTCTGGGGAAAAGAAAGCAAAATGGTTCAGCAGGTTATTAACAACATTGCTATTCTACGCGCCCGTTGCCATGAGCTCGGCATCCCAGTGTTTTATACAGCTCAGCCGGACCAACAGAGTGACGTTGAGCGAGCGTTACTGAATGATATGTGGGGACCGGGGCTGAACCTCTATCCAGAACAGCAAAAAATCGCGACAGCACTGGCCCCCGAACAACAGGATACTGTGCTGGTGAAGTGGCGCTACAGCGCGTTTCAGCGCTCTGATTTGGAGACGCACCTGAAAGAACGTCAGCGCGACCAGCTTATGATCTGTGGCGTGTATGCCCATATCGGCTGCCTAACCACGGCTACTGATGCCTTTATGCGCGATATACAGGCGTTTATGATAAGCGATGCACTGGCAGACTTCAGCCGGGAAGAGCACATGATGGCGCTACGCTACACTGCGAGCCGTTCCGGACAAGTGTTGAGTACCAATATGGCATTATCGGCACTCGATTCTCCCACAACAGAAAATAGATGGGATCGGGATCGTTTACTTACCATACTGCAATCCACACTGGATGAAGATGTATGCGATATTGATGATGATGAAAACTTGCTTGATTATGGTTTAGATTCACTACGCATGATGTCTTTCGTCTCAAAGCGCCGGCAGGAAGGATACGAGCTTGATTTTGCCTCCTTAATGAAGCAACCAACATTGCGAAACTGGCTCGTATTACTGAATGGCGAGTTGGAGGCGAGATGAACAGCTTCAAGGGAAAAACCGTCTGGGTGACGGGAGCCGGGAGCGGTATCGGTTACCGCACAGCTCTCCGCTTTCACGAAGCCGGGGCTAAGGTGTTTGGATTCGATTTGAAGTTCCCTGATTCAATGCCATTTGAGACGCTCATTCTGGATGTCAGTGACGATTGTGCAGTGCAAAAAATCTGCCCTCCATTACTAAAGGAAAACGGACTGGATGTACTGATCAATGGTGCGGGAATTTTGCGTCTTGGCCCAGCAGAAACGTTAAGCCGTGAAGACTGGGTAAGCTCAATCAACGTTAATGCTGGTGCAGCATTCAATCTGTTTAAAATACTCATTCCACATTTCCAGCGTCAGCGCAGCGGTAATATCGTTTCGATAGTCTCTAACGCCGCCCACGTACCACGCGTTAATATGGCAGTTTACTGTGCGTCTAAGGCGGCGATGCGTAGCCTGTGCCTGAGCGTGGGGCTTGAACTGGCACCGTTTGGGGTACGATGTAACATTGTTTCGCCTGGTTCCACCTTAACCCCAATGCTGGAAGGGATGCTCAATGGTGACATAGCGCATCAGCGTTTGATTCACGGCATTACCGAACAATTTAAACTGGGCATTCCACTCGGGAAAATCGCACAACCCGATGAAATAGCCAATGTCATTCTGTTCTTAGCCTCTGAGCAAGCAAGTCACATCACGTTACAGGATATTGTCATTGATGGAGGTGCTACGCTTGGTGCCTGATATCCATATATCTATACATTGCGTATAAATCTGTAATGATGTAATAACCAAATAGGTTAGAAATAGAGATAAAATATTTTTCTGTCTATAAGATAAAAAAACCGGAAAGCGATAATTCCATATAATGGGTAAGCATTAAAAGTTCAAATCAAAAACTAGCTAAAGGAAAGGTATATAACATGAACCCTATTGCTGCATTGAGAAAAGTAACAAATTTAAAACAAGAATTTGATTTAATCAAAGAAGTATGGTCACCGAAGGTAATAACGCAAACAAACGAATATAAGATAATTATATTACTCGCAGATGGTGATTTCATATGGCATACACATGAAAAAGAAGACAAGGTGTTTATGGTAATTGAGGGTGAACTTCGTATAGATTTTAAAGATGAACACGTAATAATAAAGCAAGGTGAGTTTTTTGTAGTACCTAAAGGGGAAGAAAGTAAACCTTCTTCCACAGTATTAACCAAGCTGCTATTAATCGAACCTATAGTTGCAAGCTAATACCAAAAAGACGAAGTGTATATACGTGATTTGAAATAAAGGCAGGGGAACAGACAATGATTAGTTCCCCTGCCCCATCGTTTATTATCTTTCACTTTCTACTAATCTGAATAAATCGTTAATAATTAAAAAACCTGATGATCGAAATCATCAGGTCAAGATAATCAAGTCATTTTCTACTGTGGAAACGCCAATCCTGCTCAAGCGAAGATCGGCGCGCTCAATGCTGATTTTTAGAAGCTCATTTTCGCACCAATACCCACTTCACGTGGTTCTAAAATATTTCCAGACAGCCCGGCAGTACGGTCACGATACTTATTTGTCGGCGCACGTCTGTCAAAAATATTATTTCCGTAGGCGAAGAGTTCCAGATTATTGGTCGGATTATATGAGAAACGAAGATTGGAGACTGAATAAGAGCTGACTCGTAATTCAGGATCGTTTTGGTCATCAGAGAAATAATGATCCACGTAACGAAGAGATCCACTCAGACGAAATTGTTCGGTGATATTCCAGTCAGCACCGATATTAAACATATAACCGGGTGCTTTAGAGAAGTGTTTTCCTTCAAACGAGTTGCCTCGATAATCAGCGAATTTTTTGATTTCAGTATGAAGTAATCCAAGCCCGCTGTTTAAGCTTAAATTGTCCAGTACCCGATAATCTGCGCTGAGTTCAACCCCATAACTGACCGCTTTATCGGCGTTGACAAGAATCGAACCGTTAGATTTGTCTTCCCTGTAATCATCTACAGCACTCTGGAACCCCTTATAATCTGTATAAAAAATATTACTCGTTACCAGTAATCGGTTATTGATGGCTTTACCACGGGCAAACAACTCATAATTCCAGGCCTTTTCCGGAGCAAAGGTATAATAGGAATGCCCGGAGAAATTCACACCTGTCCCGCCCGGAGCATAACCTTTGCTGACCAAAGTACCGACAGTGACATCGTCAGTAATATCGTAAGCGAGGGAAACTTTCGGCAGGACAGCATGGAACCCTTTACTATACTCATGATAAACACCGGGTACATAGCTGTTGATCCCTTCATGCTTAACCTGATCATATTGATAACGCAAACCGCCAGTCAGAGCCCATTTTCCTGCAAAACGTCTGGTCGCCTCTGAGAAAAGGCCAACGCTCGTGTTAGTCAAATCGGCATCAGCCTTGCCTAAAACATTATTAAGCACATTTCTGGCCTTATCACGCGAGTAATAAAGCCCTGTCACTCCACTCCAGGTTGAATATTCATCACCAAAGTTCAAATGTGTTTCGTTGGTGATATTGTTCGAATCACGGTTTGCGATACCTGGCAACCACTTCGTGAAAGTGTAACGGTATTTCGATGCAGAATATTGGAGCTGGTTGGAGAGCACGATATCGTTGTCAAAATCATACTGAAGATCGAAGATACCGACATCACTGCTAGTTTTAGATCTGTTTATGCCTAAAGTCATACTCTTCAAATTACGGTAAGGTAATGAAGCAGACTCGGCATCAGAGTTTTTTGCTGCTGTATGGAAGTAGGTTAGTTTAGCCAGCCAGGGGCTATCCAGTGGTTGCCAAAGTGCTTTAAACCTGGCATCCAGATTTTCAGAACCTTTCCTCATATCAGAATCATAGAATCGAGGGTTGGTATATTTCATAAACGTATTTCTGCCACTGTAATCCACAGCGAGGCGTACCGCGAGATCTTCTGTTAATGGGCCATTGACAGTAAAAGATGCTCGTTTCTTTTGGTGACTTCCATACAAAACCTGCCCATCGAACTCGGGAGTAAAGGTGGGGTCGTTCGTCTTGATAATAATTGCCCCGGCAATACTGTTTGCTCCCTGTGTTGTGGTTTGTGGGCCCCGGAAGACTTCTATTGAATTCACGTCCCAAATAGGCCCTCTTCCCAAGCTGAATTCCGCCGCACTTATATAACGACCATCAACACTGGTGGTTGCTCGCGGTATCGGTTTGGAAAGAAAAGTATTTCCCCCTACAAGAGGGCCGTTCGTCTCAATACCGCGAATACTCGGTGCCTCTGTATTACTGGTATAAAGCACATTGGGTGTACCCTGCAATATACCACCGATGGTTGTCGCTTCGGGCTTATTTCGTATCTCCTGTCTGGAGATAACGGTAACTGAACTTGCCGTTCTTTGTAGTGATCTTGCCGTTTTTTCACCGGTTACAGTGATGATATCGGCTTCATCGTTCCTCGTTTTATTTTTCTCTGCTTGATCAGACGCAATCGCTTGTCCTCCTAAGGAGGATAAAGAAAGCAAAATTGCACTGTTAAGTAACATTTTTTTGCGTGAAAAAATCTGATTTCCTGCCTTGATAGCCAGGGGAGTTACTGTCTTTTTCGGGATGATTATCATTATCATTATCATTATCATTACTGTTCACAGGCAGGTAATATTATGTTAACCTTCTAATTTGTCAATTACATATTTGTTAGTATTTCTTCAAATACGGGCCGTTGCAGCACATATTCTGCGGGTAACATCTGGCTTTCCGATGCAGTATTTAATGACTGTCAGCCCGTATTAATACATTTAAAAAAACAACTAATTAGTTTGATAAAGCGGGATTTTTTATGTTGAACATTGATTCAGGAAAGTTATTGCACGTAGCCGTATCCCGTTATGAAGAACATATCTGGTTACTCCAGCAACAGAATCCTGACCGCGTACTTAAACAGCTCTCAGCATGGCAGCTTCATAATGATGTTAATATTTCAATGATGGTACAGGCCGTCCAATCTGTTGTTGAGGCAATACCGGATTTGAACGTACGTTATGAGTTAAATGATGACGGTGAATTGTATAAAACCCCAGCGGCAAGCTGGCAATCGTGCCTTGAGTTTTTCCATGCCGGTTCACATTCAGACATGCTCAAGAAAATACTGACTGTGCAAGCATCTGCCTGGATCCCTGAACAGAACTCCCCTTTCAATATACTGATAATACAAAGAAATGATAAAGTTATTTTAGCGCTTATCTTGCACGAGATACTGGCGCAAACTTGCCATGAAAACGAAATTATCGAAATGCTGGTCCGCGCTTATGCTGGTCACTTAGTAAAACTTCCTCCTCTAAAACGTGTTTCTTTATTACCTTACGATGGAAAGGCAACTTCTGCTGTTTCCTGGTTATGCTGCCGCAACAATGAGAATGTCACCATTCACTCCTCTTTGGGTGGGAAAACTGCTCTGAATAAAGACAGGCTCGCACTGCGTTGGAAAACCGGGCTTAAAATTAATGAACTGGAAAAATCCCTTCCTCACGACAGATTACCTCACTATGTGCCAGCTCTTATTTCAGCCCGATTTGCCCAATTTATCGCTCTGCTTGGAGGCCAGAAAAAGCTAACACTGTGTCTGTTACAGCCGGACGGGTTCCGTCGCCTTGTTATCGAACCTGATATGGCGGAAACACTGATTATCAGCTCCATCATGGATAAACTTCAGGCTCAACCAGACGAAGACAATTTTTTCTCCGGTGCTCCTGTAACAGAGGATGATGAACCGGAGGTATATGTTCGGTTGTTATCTCGCCCGAACGATCTGGTTGAACAACAGAGATTACTGAGTCAGTCAATTCTGTTACCCACCTATGAAATGCGACCCGATTTTGAGCTGGCAATGGAGTATGAAAGTACAGAGGAAATTAGTCTTATATTAACAACCGGCCAGTCGGTTTCCAGCCATGCCGGCGAGTTCTTGATGAGCCGTTTTGTGTCTTTTCTTAAAGGTACTGAAGATGCCATTATGAGCTTAGCTGCGAAATCTGTGTCTGACTCAGATATACCTTCTACGCATGATGCCACCAGCAAAGAGATCTCCGCTGACACTGACGAGATAGCAACAATAATCCTGTCGGAATTCCGTGAAGCGTTGGCGATTACAGATATGACACTGGAGGATGATTTCTTTGATTGTGGCGGTCATTCCCTGCTGGCAACACGTATTATCGGTAAATTGCTTGGTACGCACGGTCTGGAAGTACACTTTGGTGATTTTTTCAGCCATCCTTCAGCTACTGCTTTGGCATCCCGTGCGATCAGAAAAAATCAGCATAAAAGCTCTATCTCTGCGGCACAGAATGATCATTTAACGGCCCCATTGGCACTTGCCCAAACCTCACTCTGGGATGCCTATAAGGCCTATGAGTTTGGCACTATTTTCAATTTACCATTCGCTCTGGATTTTCTTGATGAGGTTGATGAAACAATCCTTGAACAGGTTTTTTCTGATCTGATAGAACGCCATTCCAGTCTGCGTACCCTGTTCTATGTTCAAAATGGAGAGGTTTATCAGCAGATTGTCGCGATGTCGGACATGAGTGATTATAAATGGTTCTGGTTCAGTCACGAAAATCGGGGTGTACACCTTGATGACGAAGCGGCTTATACATTCGATCTTTCCCGTGAATTGCCAATCAGAATACGGCTACTCCGCAATCCGGAAACCGGACGTCAGATATTATCGCTTCTGGTCCATCATATGGTTATTGATGAATGGTCGCTAAATGTTCTGATGGATGAACTCTCCCAGGCTTATTTATCACGTTCTTCCGGTGTGGCCCCTATCTGGAAAAAACCCGTATTATCATTCCATCAATTTGCCTTGCAACAGCAGGCGAACGGATTTAATCAAAAACATCTCGATTACTGGACGAACATGTTGCGTGATGCAACTCGCGGATTAGAACTCACCTTATCTGACAACCAGAAAACTGTTGCAGCGCATGAAAGTTCATCGAAAGCCGGCTGGATCGAGTACAAACCCAAACCTGAAATCACTCATCATCTTTATTCCTTTGCCCGGAAAAATAACGCATCCCTGTTCAGTATCGTCTACGCGGCAATTGCGCTTTCTCTGCATAAGCTCGGTAATCTGAAGGATATCGTGATAGGTACTTCTGCATCGGGTAGAACCGAACATGATACTTATGAAACAGTCGGCTATTTTACCACCATGGTTGCACACCGGCTGCAATTCTATCCTGAGAAACCCGTCGGTATACTGATCGAAGACACCAGAGATACAATCAATAATTCAATGCCGTATGCAGATGTGCCGCTCGATCTTATTCAGCAATCGTTGGGGATGACACCTGAGGAGGGGCTAATCTTCGACGTTTATATTCAGATCCATGCCAATAATGCACTGAACGGTGTACTTAAAACCCCGTTTGGTAACGATATACGCTATCGACAAATTGATCCCGATAAAAAGGAATCCATGTTCGGTCTTCAGTTCGAGATTATGGAAGATGTCATTGATGGCGAAAGGATCATGCGGCTGGTCATTACTTACCGTGAGGAGCGTTACCCTGAAGAACTTATCCAACGCCTCTGTGAAACAATAGAGAAAGTTTTCTCATTCTTCACCACACCCGGGGCCTTAAGCCTCCCCCTTGCTCAAGTGACTGTGTGATATCTATAACAACCATGATTAACGTGAGTCGGTCAGTGTTAGCTGACTGATTCATATAACCCTGATCCGTTCTGAAAGAGAAAACATTATGCGATCTGCTATTACTGTAATATTAATGTGCCTGATGGGAACATCGGCCTTTGCCGCATCACGGCAGGTTACGGATACCCTGGGGCGGGATGTCGTTATTCCTGAGGAGCCACAGCGTATTGTGGTTATGAGCGAACCGGCTATCGGCCTGCCCTTAATGGAGCTGGGTGTTGAACCTGTAGGCAGTTACGGGCGCACGGAAGATGGTATCTATCAGCTTGGGACAGATTTCGTCGATACTGTACTGGGTGAAGGGCGCACAAAACCAAAAGGCATCGGAGCTGGCCGGGAGATTGATCTGGAAAAACTCTACGCGCTGAAGCCCGACCTGATTATCGGAACAGAATTTGATATCGACAAGGTAAAACAACTTTCAACGATCGCCCCTGTCTATCTGCAAAATTTCCTTTCTGGAAAATCCCACAATTTTCATATCGAAGAAAATCTGGCCCAACTGACCGGACGTGAGCAGAGCTTTCAAAAACGACGGGATATGTATTTGCAACGCGTTGCCGCAACGCGCGCTCTCTTGCCGGAAAATCCGGCTAAACAGACTTATCTGCCGATCCTTGTCACAGATCAGATCAATGTCGTTGGCGAAGCAACCGGTTTCACTCAGGCATTGGAAGATCTTGGTTTCACCCGTCTGAACCTCTCGAAACAAAGCGGCCTTTCAGCCAATTCATCCCAACTGCTTCTACAGCTGAGTGCAGATAAATTAGGCGAGCTTAACCCGGACGTTCTGGTCGTACTCAACAGCTGGGGCAGCAAGGAACACGATGAGAAAGCCATTCGCTCCGCGCTTGATCGGGTTGTCCCCGGATGGGCTCACTATATGAAACCCGCCCGCGAAAAACGGATTGTTTTTCTTAACGCAGGTGAAGTTTTTACCCCCACGTTTGCCAGTGCGGAACATACGCTTAAAGCCGTGGAAAAATGGGCTAAGTCGAAGCAATAACATGATCTTGCTCGCCAGAGGCTGCTCGCATTCAACCTATTTTTATACTTGTACCTATTAACAGCATTTTTCAACCATGTGAATAAACTATGAGAGAATTAACGTCAATGCAGGCAGCTTACTGGGTCGGGCGTCATGTTCAGGCCGATCTGGGAGGCGTTGCCGCGCATCTTTATGCTGAGTTCGACGGCGATGACATTGAAGTGAGTCGATTTAAACAGGCTCTGGAACGCGTTTGTTCTCTACATCCTATGCTAAGACTCTGTGTCGATGCTGAGGGACTTCAGTCTGTGACTTCATCCGGTGAGCCATTATCGCTGGAAATTGACAATTTTCTCGGATTATCAGAACAAGAAGTGGAAAAGTTACTTCTCGTTAAACGCACGAAGTGGACTCATCAGAAACTTGATCTTTCTTCTGGTCAGGCATCACGGTTCTCGCTCAGTCTGCTAAATGACGGAAAGTTTCGCCTGCATATTGATACGGATATGATAGCTATCGATCCTTCAAGTTTCAGGGTATTAATGGAAGATCTGGCGATATTTTATGATAATCCAGACCAGCCAGCTCCGGTAGTAGCATCATATTTCGAATGGTGCGATCAGGTACGCACCGATCCCCACCTGAAAGCGGCTCGTGAAAGGGATAGGATCTGGTGGCGTTCACGTATTCCACATATTCCACCAGCTCCTGCTCTGCCTATTAACAAAACTCCGCCCGATCAGGTTCACAGCCATCGTCTGGCGGCATGGCTCCAGCCAGACGAACGTCAGGCGCTGAAAAGACTTGCCCGTATACACAAGATAACCATGTCGAGCCTGATGCTGGGGCTTTTCTCCATTATTCTTGGAAGGCATACCGGAGATAAGCGGTTTCGCCTCAATGTGCCGATGTTCTGGCGCTCTCCCCATGTGAATGATGTAGAAAGAATTGTCGGCGATTTCTCTAACGTGCTTATCCTCGGCGTTGATATCAATGGAGCTGAAAGCCCTGCTGACCTTAGTCAACAGCTTGGCGAGCAACTGACAGATTTGCTCGCTCACTCAGCTTATCCGGGGGTGAATCTGATGCGTGACCTTTCCCGGCATCATGGTGCAACGCAATTAACCCCTGTCGTCTTCACCGCCGCTTTGGATATGTCGGGGGAAGAACTTCTCTCAGATCGCGTCAAGCAAGCATTTGGTTCTATGAACTGGGTAATTTCACAAGGCCCGCAAGTTGCACTTGATGCACAAGTGGCATCTGCCGATGGCGGTATTCTCATCAATTGGGACATTCGTCTGGATATACTGCCAGAAGCATGGATAACCTCAATGTTCGACAGTTTTGTCAGTTTCGTCCGTGAAATCGCCACACACCCACAACGATTCGATGAAGCAATACATTCTTCACCCAATAACGTCGCAGCCTTATCATCAATAATCAGGCGCAAATCCGCTGATTCCACTGCGCAAATTGATCTGAAAAACAATATTGGCCTTAAAAACAATATGGAAAAGATGGATAACACGGAAAAACCATTAACCACCCTTCAACTGGCGTATCTGCTTGGGCGACGGGCAGAATTGCCGCTGGGTGGCGTTGCGATGCAAGAGTTTCGTGAATACCGCGGAAGCATGGAGTTGGCGCGTTTGCGAAATAATCTGGAAGATATGGTTCAACGTCATGAAAGCTTGCGCACCCGAATCGATGCCAAGCGACTTGTCCAATATGTTAGTACAGAAGCCGATATCAATTTACACCAAGTCGACCTGAGTGCTATGTCACGGGAAGAAGCTCTCCGCTATGTAGAAAACCACCGTGAAGAATATGCACATACACTTTGCAATTTGGATCGCTCTCCGTGGGATATAACATTATTTCGTTTACCAGAATGCCGTTTGCCAAAGAATCAGTCAGAAAAAGATGAGCTGATTGCGTTTGTTCGTTTTGACGCGCTGATCCTTGATGGGCGCTCGATAGCTGCTCTGATGGTAGAACTTTTCGAGGGCAAGGTTTCACTTGTCGCGGATATTGATGCCTCCTTGAATGAGAGCGATATCACTGAAAAACGCAAAACAGATGAAGCGTATTGGAAAACAAAACTTGATGCCGTCAGTAGCGCGCCACGACTTCCGTGGATAAAACCATTAGTACAAATAGGCACGTCCCGCTACGCACGACAAAGTTTGATTGTAACCCGTGAAGATTATGCCGCAGTATCAAAAGCCGGTACTAAGCAAACGCTTTTTAAGAATTCCACTATTATGGCACTGGTGCTTGAGGTTCTGTCCCATTGGAGCGAAGAGAAGAATCTATCTATCGGCATTCCCGTGGCACCGCAGATCTCTGGTGTTTTGTGTAATCGTTCAAGTTTTATTGTGGTCAACTGGAATGCTGAGCAAGGCAACCTTTCTGAACGGGCCAGCACCCTACAGAACGATGTGATGGAAGGGATTGAACACCTTGCATTTTCAGGTATAGACATTACCCGAATGCTGGTTGAAAAAAATGGGGCTGGCCCTGTTTTACCTGTCGTTATTACCAACGGGCTTTCATGGCCGGTATCAGGTCAGGATAGTGGTATGCAGTTGCATCGCGGGCTGACTCAGACACCACAAGTCGCAATGGATATCCGTTTTTCAACCAATGCGGACAAAGAGCTTGTTTTTGACATTGATTATGCAACTTCCGCAATCGAACCCACTTTCGTTCAGGACATTTTACGGGCTCTAAGCAAGGCGATACAAACCATCGTAGCGTCAGGCGTATTCACCCTTTCAGCGCAGAATATTATCGATACAGACCACTATCGATTAAACGGTGTCGAAGCTGATTTTCACTGCGGGCAATTTCTCAGCCGGATAGCCGCCAATATTTTCGACAATAAAAACACCAAAACGGCACTCATCTGTGGCGACAGACATATCAGCTACGCTGATCTTGGGCGTGATGTACGTCGAATTATGGGCGCTTTCAGGGAGAAAGGGCTTTCCGAGGGTAGCGTTGTCGCCCTTTGCCTGCACCGTGGGTCTGAACATACAGCAGTAACCCTAGCCTGCGCATTAACAGGAGTGATCTGGGTTCCGATAGACGCAGATTCCCCCTCCGAGCGACTGCATTATCTCCTTGAAAACTGCCATCCGGATCTTGTCGTAACGACAAAAAGAGAAGGTATTGAACATCCGGCTGAAATGCCTGAAACACTCTTATCTGCCGAACCCTTGGCAGAACTCCCACTTCCGCTTGACGCTCTCTCATCAAGTGAAGCGCCTGCCTATTATCTCTACACATCAGGGACAACCGGAAGACCAAAGTGCGTTGTTTTATCCAATAAATCAACATCGAATGTCATTACCAGTACCCTTAAAGAGTGGTCTGTAACACATCAGGATGTCTTCATTTCTGTAACGCCTTTACATCATGATATGTCGGTCTTCGACGTTTTTGGAAGCCTGACCGCCGGTGCAACACTGGTTCTTCCCGCTATCGGTGAAGAAAAGGATGCCCTGTGCTGGAACCAGTTAGTTGCCAGACACAAGGTCACATTATGGTGCTCTGTGCCTGCTATTTTGGAAATGCTCCTCGCATGCCGTCAGGGTGATGAATTAAAAAGCCTGCGGTTGATTGCACAGGGTGGCGATTACATCAAACCTGCTGTGATTGGTAGCCTGCGTACACTTCTACCGTCAGTACGGTTAATTTCGTTAGGGGGACCAACCGAAACGACCATATGGAGTATATGGCACGAAATTGGGCAGGATGATATCAGCCAGATCCCTTATGGAAAGCCCTTGCCTGCTAACAGCTACTTTCTGTTGAACGAGTGTGGTAATCACTGTCCGGTGGGTGTGACTGGCCTTATTCATACGGCAGGCGTCAATGTCGCACTGGGTTATCTGGAAAACGGGAAGCTCACCCAGACCAATTTTGTCACCATCAGGGATACAAACGGAGAAAAGATCCGGGCATTCCGCACCGGCGATCACGGTCACTATCGTCACGATGGCATCATTGTTTTTGACAGCCGTGTCAACGGTTACGTCAAAGTGCGCGGGGTGCGTATTTCCTTGCCGGATATCGAGAATGAACTGGTTCGTCATCCATCAGTTAAGCACATTCTTGTGGTGGATTATGGCGATGAAATGCATGGTGAAACCTCCATCGGCGTACTTTATGTACCGCTAAAAGAAGATGCCCTGTCAGGAGCAGAATTACGCAAATATGCCAGCCAATGTCTGCCTCCATCACATATTCCCACACGGTTCGCACAGGTCGCTGAATTACCGCTCTCGCCAAATGGTAAACCTGACCGCCCTAAAGCACGCAGCCTATTGATGGAATCTGTGCATGAAACATCACCTATTCGACACAATTCTTCCCCTGAGCAACAAACAGAGATAGAAGAGACCGGAATGAAAAAGAAAGTGCTGGAAATCTATCTGGACGTGCTCGGCCAATCACGAGATAGCCATTTTGATTGTTCCAGCGATTTCATCAGTATGGGATTACGCCCCCAGCATCTGAAGACAATTTCGGCACGAATCTCCGAGGAATTTGCGATTGGGGTTTCGTTACCACAATTGCTGCGTTGCCGTAATGCCGCAGAGGTTGAACAGCAACTGAACGTATCTCTGCGCTTTTGAAAACAGTTCGGATTATTAACATGAATAATATTGACCTTATCGGTATTGGCATCGGTCCCTTCAATCTGGGATTGGCGGCCCTGCTTTCGTCACACTCTAATCTGACCAGCCTTTTCCTCGATCGCAAGCCCGAGTTTCGCTGGCATGAAGGTCTCCTGCTACCGGGTACAACGTTGCAGGTTCCATTTCTGGCTGATCTGGTCACGATGGCAGACCCTACACACCCGCTGAGCTTCCTGAATTATCTTCATAAGCACGACCGTATTTACAAATTCTATTACTATGAAAAATTTCAGATCCCACGTCAGGAATATGACCATTATTGCCGCTGGGTGACACAACAGCTTCCCTCCTGCCAGTTTGGTGAAAATGTCATTGATGTGGCTTATGACCCAACATCTGAACGTTTCATTATTGAAAGTAAGACTCACTCGCGTTCAACGCATCAGTACTATAGCCGTAACCTTGCCATTGGTATCGGAACAGCCCCGTTTCTGCCTGAATGGGCTAACATCCAAACCAAAGCACCTATTATTCATTCGGCTGACTTCATCAACAAACGAGCACAACTCTCAACATGCCGACGCATCACCGTGATTGGTTCAGGCCAAAGTGCTGCCGAATGCGTGCTGGCACTCTATAGTGCACTGACTCCTGAAATGATAGAGGACGGTGC
Organism: Xenorhabdus sp. PB61.4; assembly: GCF_963894935.1. Taxonomy (NCBI): domain Bacteria; kingdom Pseudomonadati; phylum Pseudomonadota; class Gammaproteobacteria; order Enterobacterales; family Morganellaceae; genus Xenorhabdus; species Xenorhabdus sp. PB61.4. The sequence goes on along the minus strand of NZ_CAWQJR010000190.1, from coordinate 6,033 downwards.
TTCAGTCCAGTGGATCACCCGCTCTGCCGGTTTTCACCCGATGGAATCATCGAAACTCGGTCAGGAATGCTTTACGCCTGCCTATATGAACCATTTCCACAGTATAAGCAGAGAAAAACGCCGCATGATCGCATCGGGTCAAGGGGGGCTTTATAAAGGTATCAGCGTCTCAACTATCGCAGATATCTTCGATATTTTGTATGAACGTTCCATCGGCGGTCGTGATCCGGGTCTTTCCCTTGTTTCAAACTGCGAGGTTGAGCAAGTGGAAAATAGCGAAGACTCAGGGACACTGCGGATCGTTTTTCGCCATCAGCAGCTCGATGAAGTCAGTTCCATTGAGACTGACGCCATTATTGCTGCTACCGGTTATAAGCACACCAGTCCCAAATGGCTAGAAGGACTCAAACAAACGGTGCTTGCCACCGATGATTACGGCGATTTAATTGTGAAAGAGGACTTTAGCGCTCAACGCCTTGACAAAGGAAAAGGTCTTATATTCGTTCAGAATGCTGAGATCTTCCAACATGGCATTGGTTCTCCCGATCTGGGACTTGGCGCATATCGTAATAGCATTATTGCCAACCAGCTTCTTGGCCGAGCGCATTATCGCTTACCTCAAAACTCGTCATTCCAAAGCTTTGGTCTGCAAGAGCATCACAATATCGGAGATAAAAATGACATTATCCCTTGCCGATAAGGGCAGACTAGATGCATTTTGGTATCACTGTGTTAAAAACCAGCATTTCAATATCGGTTATCCTGAATCCTCAGACTTTGATTACTCTTATTTACAGAGATTCATGCAGTTTTCTATCAACAATTGCGGGGACTGGGGGGCAGAGTGCAACTATCTTTTAAACTCCTTTGAGTTCGAAAAAGAAGTCATGGAATACTTTGCTGAGCTGTTCAAAATTCCTTTTGAAGACAGTTGGGGTTATGTGACCAACGGAGGAACGGAAGGTAATATGTTCGGCTGCTATCTGGGACGAGAATTATTCCCGGATGGCACACTCTATTATTCAAAAGATACTCATTATTCGGTGGCAAAAATCGTCAAATTATTGCGTATCAAATCTTGTTTAGTGGAATCCCTACCCACCGGTGAGATAGATGATTATGACCTGCTACAGAAAATCATCGCTCATAAAGAACCCCATCCCATCATCTTTGCTAACATTGGCACGACATTGCGCGGGGCGGTGGATAACATAAAAATCATTCAACAGCGTATGCAGCAAGCGGGTATCCCCCGCGAGAATTACTATCTGCATGCTGACGCCGCCTTAAGTGGGATGATCTTGCCATTTGTAGATAACCCGCAACCCTTCACCTTTGCCGATGGTATCGACTCAATCAGTGTCTCCGGGCACAAAATGATAGGCTCACCTATTCCTTGCGGAATTGTTGTTGCGAAACGGAAAAACGTCGAACGTATTTCCGTTGATATTGATTACATTTCGGCTCAGGATAAGACTATATCCGGTTCACGTAATGGACAGACGCCACTGATGATGTGGGCGGCTATTCGCAGCCACTCGTTTACCGATTGGCGTCACCGCGTCAAACGCTGTCTGGAAATGGCACAATATGCCGTTAAGCGTTTCCGGTCTGCGGGGATAGATGCCTGGTGTCATAACAACTCTATTACGGTGGTATTTCCATGCCCGTCGGTCGCTGTCTGGAAAAAGCATTGTCTGGCAACATCGGGAAACACAGCACACTTAATAACCACACCACATCATCACGACAGTAGTAAAATCGATATCTTAATCAATGACGTTATTGCTGATTCCCGCCAGATAGTTAACGTGCGGGATGTTGTATGTGAGCAGTAAAAAATAACAGTGAGGCTGATTATTTTCAGGCTATGCGGCATTAAAGACGCAGAGAATGGTTCATCCATCGATAAAACCGTAACCTGACTGCTCGTCAGATAAACGATAACAGCCACCATTTTTCTGCTGTGTTATGGATAGGGTGATTTTGGTATTCTGCCTGAACCCTAACCATGTCACTGCAATTTTTTTTATATATAAGATAACTGAAGGAGCTTTTGGTGCTTACAGCAAAAAATCTCACCGCAACTTACGGTAAAAAAACCGTATTGCATGATTTGTCAGTAGATTTTGCTCAAGGACGCATTACCGCACTCGTCGGGTCTAATGGCTGCGGTAAGTCAACACTGTTGAAGTCCATCATGGGCTTCATTCCACTGAAAAGCGGGGAAATTTTACTGGAAGGTAAGCCGATTGCAGGGATAGGCCGCAAAGCGCTGGCCCGAAAGATCTCTTATCTGCCGCAGGAATGCCACTGCCCGGACTATATGACACTGGGAGAGTTGATCGAACTGGCTGCTTATGGCCGTCATTCTCTTTTCGGCGGAGCATCTGCGCGGGATCGCAAACTATTTCATGATGTGTTAGAAATCGTCGGTCTGGCTGATAAGGCCAGCTCTCAGGTCAGTTCCCTTTCAGGAGGACAACGCCAGCGGGCCTGGGTGGCGATGGTGCTAGCACAGGACACTGACATCATTCTTATGGACGAACCCGTCAACCACTTAGATATCAAATATCAGTACACCGTGCTAAAACTGATCCGCGATCTCTCACTCCAGCACGGAAAAACCATCGTTGTGGTGTTACATGATTTAAATCTGACAACCACTTTTGCCGATGATGTTGTGATGCTTAATACCGGCAACGTCGTTGCTGCGGGCGCTGTGAGTAAAACAATAACAGTAGATAATATCCAGCGTGTATTCGATATTCCGGCTGATATTTTCAGTTATAACGGCAGCCTTATCTGTCAGCCTTATCCGGGCATAAACCATCCTGAAAATTGGTCCGGAGTATAACGATGAAACCTAGTCTATTCTTTATATTCGCACCTTTTTTATTACTGCTGATCTTCTTTTTTAGTCTTTCTTTCGGTGTAAATATTGCTTCATTCTCGCAAATTTACGCCGCTTTAACCCAGTCTGAACCACAAAACTATGAACAAGCCGTTATTTTATACCAGCGGCTGCCACGGGCGCTGATCTCTGTTTATGTTGGCGCGGTGATGGCATGCAGTGGTCTTGTTTTCCAGGGGCTTATCCGCAACCCGCTGGCTTCTTCATCGACATTAGGCATTAATGCCGGTGCAACATTGTTTGTCGTAGCTGGTGCAATCGTGTTTTCGCTCGACTTAACATTACAAGGTATAGCAGCCCTTTTAGGTGGGCTATTTGGTTTTTTATCATCTCTTTTAATATCTCGTCTGTCGGGTGTTAACGCTGTTTCTCGCGACTTACTGCTGATACTGGCGGGCACATTAATAGCAATGCTTTATCTTGGGGTAAGTAATGCTGTTCTTCTTGCTTATCCTGAAACGCGAACCGAATATTTAAGCTGGCTAGCAGGGGCTATCAATCATGTTTATATCACAAGACTGTACCATTTCTGGTGGTTCGGTCTGCTGGCCTTAATCGTGCTTTTATTACTGGCACGTCCACTGACGCTCATTCTACTCGGTTACGAAAAGGCGCATTCGATTGGCGTGGATGCAACGCTTGTTTCGCGCATTGCATTAATTGCCGCCATAGTCGCATCCAGTTCTGCTGTTGCCATATGCGGGCCGATTGGTTTCGTTGGGCTGGTTGTACCCCATATTGTCAGGCCTTTGGTCGGACAGAACTTTATTTTGTCGCTGCCAGCTTGTGCTCTGACGGGGGCAAGCGTCTGCCTGATCGCCAATCTTTGTGCACAGACACTCTTCCAGCCTTATGTCATACATACCGGCATTCTGATGGATTTTCTGGGCGGTCTGTTTTTCATCTGGATTATCAGAAAACGCTATCTTTCAACAACATCAGCGAGATTGTTATGAAGTTCGGTCAGGCAATAGACGGAAAAAGAGTATTACGTTTCGCAAATGGATTACAAATGCGTACCCTCGATATAAAAGTCGGGTTATGTCTATTTACCATTACGATCATACTCATCGTTATTTCTTTAAGCGTTGGCGTTACGGATGTTGGTGTCTATGAATTCTTGCATATGCTTTTCGGTAATTCGCTGGAACACCACCAGTTTTATGCACTCTGGGTTGTACGGATCCCGCATATTTTATTAGGGCTGATGGTTGGTTGGTGCGCCGCCCTTGCCGGTGCTATTCTGCAACCGATTGCCCGCAATCCATTGGCTGATCCCAGTCTTTTTGGCATAAGTCAGGGGTCTATGACAATGATCATTATCTTGCTGGCGTTCGTTCCCACCGCACCTAACATACTGATCGTCCTTGCTGCACTGGCTGGTGGACTGGCTGTTGCATTGTTTTTGACTTTACTCGTCGGTAATAATCGCGCAAGTGGCTTGGCAATTTTACTGATGGGAATTGCTGTCTCGTCCGTTCTCGGTTCAGTCAGCTCTTTTCTTATTCTCTATCTTCCGACAGAGTTATCCCTGCATCTTGCCGGATGGATGGAAGGATCACTGTTTCAGGCAAGCTGGTCAGTTATCGCATCATTCATGCCATTATTTTTATTGAGCATTATCGGCATCTTACTCATCGGCCCTGCTTTAAATCGCTATGAACTTGGAAACGAACTTGCTTTGTCCCTTGGAGAACCTATCAAATATTCCCGCCCGATGCTGATGGGATTCTCTGTCTTGCTAAGCGCCGCATCTGTCACCGCAGTAGGGCCATTGAGCTTTCTAGGGATACTGGCTCCGCATCTGGCCAGTTTTATTTCATCGGCTACAGGTCGCGCCCGTTTGTTTCTTTCCGCTCTGGTGGGCGGCAATCTAGTCATTGCGGCAGATATCATAACGAAATCAGCACCAGCAGGTGTCTTTATCCCTATCGGGTTGAGCTTCACACTTATTGGTGTGCCCCTGTTCATCCTGACGATGCGGCTTCGCGCACTGCGTAAACACTAAATATTTGCCGTATCTGTTGTGGAGTGGTGTCCATCATTCACCCATGTTCCGTTTAAACCGCCACTGAAAAATCTTCTTCTGAGAATAAAACTTTCAGTGACGGTTTTTTCTATTTTTGGAAAAAATCTCAGGTGTGACCAATTATTGTCAACCCCATAATTTCTTAAACTTTATTTTAGACTAAAATTATATATCCTTAGTTTAATAACTAAGGATATATAAAAGTGAAATTAGCAATTCCATACGTCAACAAATCATTCCTTCAATAATAAAACCTTAATCTGTAAAATACTTAATTAACAAGTGAGGGCTAGGGCTTCCTATTTCATTTTTTAAAATTAAATCTTTCATCATTCTCAGTAAAAATAAAATAATTAACTCCAGTTACCCGACCCATAACCACCACCTACTACCATGGAAAGAGCTGCACCTTGGAAAGTTCCAAGAAAAGAACCATCTTCACTGTAGAAACTCATAGTTAAATAATCGCCAGCTCCGAAAAACCAAAAATTTGTAGTATCAGAAAAAAGTTTATCTAAATTGCTTGTAAAAACAATGCCAGCTGAACTGCCTATACCTGCAGAAGCTAATCCCCATGAATCACCGTCAAAAATCTCTTTATAATCTACCAACGCGACTTTAAAGTGCTGACGAAGAATGAAACTCGTTACAGTAAGTAAAGCAGCGTAACCCTGTATTTCTAAAGATGTCATTTCTTTGACTGTTTTATCAATAAGCTCAGGCTCCCATTTACCTTCTGCTTGTTTTCTAAACTCTTTAATAATTTCTGATCTTATTTCATTGTCTTTTATTGTATTCATAATATTATTCCTACCATTATATAAATAGATTTTTTATAAAAAATAATTAACTCCAACAACCCTGAACACAACCTTCCTTTAGCATAAAAGAAATGGTTGGACCTTGAAAACAGCCAAGAACAGAATAATCTGCGCAGAAGAAATATACACTTAAATAAACGGTAGTTTCTAAAAAGAAAAAACATACCGTATCAGAAAAAAGTTTAGCTAAATTATTTATCAAAAACCAACCATCTTGACTATAATATTATGATGACTGTTTTATCTATAAGTTCAACTTCCCATTTACC
>NZ_CAWQJR010000189.1:0-26812 GCF_963894935.1 Xenorhabdus sp. PB61.4 | reverse complement strand
TAATTCCAATTAAAGTGGTTAATATTAGTTCTTATAATTTGAAATATAAATTTCATTTATCTTATTTGATTGTATCATGCTGAAATAAAAGTAAAATAATCCTGCTTTTTGGTTTGACATAAGATGTGAGTTTTATGAATCGGAATTTAGTTCTTAGTATTATAACTTAATAAACATCTTAATTTTAAACAGCCATCATATGAAAGGGAATTATCATTGGTTATTTTTTATGTAGAAAGAGTAATGATATTTCATTGTGTGATGTTATATATAGCGAAGCGTTTTATGATGACTGAGGGGCTTCATATCGATACCTGTTGTTTTTCAAGTTGTAGCTGACAAAACTACAACTTGAAATTTATTGGATATTTTTCCTTCTGAGGCAAAGATAAGCTAACTTTGCACCCAGCCTCTTTTAATCAAAAAGGAACAGAAAAATTGATAAAGGAAAGTTAGCTTATTTTGTAAAAATGAACCGTATAGATGCCAGAATATTTGGGAAAATGCACACCCCATCAGGCTGACTAAAAAAGCGCCAACCATGTCAATTGGCCAGTGAACGCCAACATAAACCCGCGCCCACACGATAGCACAAGCAATAACCATCAGACACAACCCTGACCAGATACGGTGCCAGAAAAGAAATGCCAGTGAGAACGTAAACACAGCTGTACCGTGGTTACTGGGGAATGAAGCTGTAGGCGCATGAGCGAGAAAGTTATAGCCAACCCCTTCAACAAACGGGCGGGCATGAGGAACAAGTGCTCCAATAATTGTTGATGCGGTTATGGCAAAGGCAAAAGCAATACAGGATTTACTGACAACAACACGTTGATGTGAGATGGCCTCTTTTTTCCCCCAAAGCCAGAAAACTGCCAGTGTTATGGGATATACATACACCAGATATTTTGCAATAAAGATTGAAAACATGATCATGCCTGATGATGAATCTGGTGTTGCATTGATAAGGTTAAACAAATCGTGGTTCAGTTGTTCTAGCAAAATGAGCCTCACACGTGCCTTGAAGTAAAAATGTGATAACGTGTTTATCAATTTATCGGTAAAAACAATAATTTTAGCATGCGGATCAGTAAAGTGATATCGCCTTCATTTATCATTTTATTTAATGATTGTTGCTGTTAGGTAGGTCAATAATGTATTCATGATATGGGATAAGTTGTTTTTCACTCATTTACACCCCCGTATAAACAAAAAACCCGATAGTCTTTAACCAAAGGGGATGACTATCGGGCTCCTCAATATGGGGACATCAAAGAAAAGCAGTGGCACTAATTGAGACTGTACGAAAACCTGAAAGTTCTCACGATCGTAAAAAAATTACATAATTTTTTCTATCTGGTGGGATTTTTGAATGGTGTGGTCTGGAATTTCTTTTGGAATTAATGAGATATTTGCTGCTCAAGCTAAGAGAATTCTTTTGCCTGAACAGCAATGGTGTTGCGATTATTTATACAGTTCTAGATTTTCTTTGGCGTAGGCTTCAAAGTCAGTGCAACCGCCAATGTGTGTTTCATCAATGAAAATCTGGGGAACGGTCTCAACAGTTTTGCCTACCGTTTTTGACAAGTCTTCTTTGGTGATACCCTCTGCCAAGATATCTACATAGCGGTAATCAAAGTCTTCACGCTCTGTTTTTAATTTTTCAGCCAGTTCTTTTGCGCGGACACAGTATGGGCAACCAGGGCGACCAAAAATGACAGTGTACATATAAACTCCTTAAGTAGTAATGATCATGGGCTACATTGATATGTCATCTTGAGTTACTATGCCTGTAAGTGTCGGTAAAAAAAAGCAGGAATTTCCTTTCGCTTTAATTAGTCCTGCCAATACAAGTGGTTCAGGTATGATTATCTGGTGAGATATGGTCAAAATTTATCACCCGTATCAGATTTGGAAGGTAGTCAACAAATGAAGAAAAGTATATCAAAAGAGATGCGTTCGTTGGCTGATATGCCAAAGCTAGTTATTTTATTGGAAATATTGGGTATCGGGTTATTAGCGTTAGTCTATTTATCGATAACTGATAGTCTAATTCTATCACCTTTATTAATGACGACAGAAGCACACGTTGCTATGATCTTATTGGGTATCGGCTGTTTGATTCCCGCAGCTATCCATATTATCTGGCGTGCGATCTATAATCTCTCTTTTTTAGGTATTGATCATAAGAAAGAGGGTAGCAATCATCGGGTTGTTTCTGATGGAGAAAAAACAAAATAGGTTAACGATTTCATGTTGCTATCCTAATAGAGCGTTTTCTGAAGGTAGCAGGTGTCACTTTTAGTCATATGAGGTTGATTCAATGGATTCTATGGTTACCCCAAATTTAGCAACATTACGTAATTGGCTTGATAAGCTGAAAATTTCTTATTTTGAAAATGAAGCAGGCCAGGTATTGCATTTGCCTCATATGCAGAACATTGAAGGCCTGTTTGATGCCAAGATTGATCTGCTGGGGGATGTTGTCTTTTTCTCCGCTTTGGCAGAAGTCCGGCCAACAGCGATCATTCCATTGGTTGCGAATCTGAGCCAGATTAATGCCAATTCTCTGACTGTGAAGGCATTCCTTGATATTCAGGATGAAAATTTGCCAAAACTTATTGTTTGTCAGTCATTTCCTATCGCCGCCGGTATGACGTTCCAGCAATTCTCTCATTTTCTGAAACTCGGTGAGGAGCAAATTGCCAATGTGATCTTTGAAGTTCACAGTAACAATTTCCTTTATGTCACGAGTGATATGGAAAATGAAATGGAAGTAGAAGATGAAGAAGATGAGGCACAGGCTTCGACAGAAACATCGACGTTTACCTTGCACTAATATTTTTTAAGTGGTTTTTTACAATGCAGTGTGCGCAGTATACCGCGGGGCATTGTCACTCCTGCCAGTGGCTTGATAAGTCCTATTTAAATCAGTTATCAGATAAACAAGAACATTTACAACAGCTTTTACGAGATACTCCGAACACGCGCTGGCAACCCCCTGTTGCCAGCCAGCTCAGTGAGTTCCGTAATAAAGCTAAAATGGTCGTGAGTGGCAGTGTTGAGCGCCCGCTGCTCGGAATGCTGCATAGGGATGGTAGAACAGTCGATCTTTGTGGCTGTCCTTTGTATCCGCAACACTTTCAGCCAGTCTTTGACGTAATAAAAATATTTATTGCGAAAGCGGGATTAGTCCCATACAACGTTGCACGTAAAAAAGGTGAACTGAAATACATTCTGTTGACCGAAAGCCGGGCTGATAAAGAAATGATGCTGAGGTTTGTGTTACGTTCAGAAATAAAACTGGAACAGTTACAACGATCCTTACCCTGGTTACAGGAACAGTTACCACAGCTGACGGTAATTTCTGCGAATATCCAACCGACACATATGGCGATCCTTGAAGGTGAAAAAGAGATTATTTTCACTGAAAAGAAAATGTTGAAGGAAAATTTCAATAATATTCCGTTGTATATTCGGCCCCGGAGTTTCTTCCAGACGAATCCGGCTATTGCTTCGCAGTTATATATGACAGCAGGGCAGTGGGTCAGGGAGCTGAATATAGGCAGTATGTGGGATCTGTTTTGTGGCGCGGGAGGTTTTGGTCTGCATTGTGCAGATAAAGAAACCAAGCTGACAGGCATTGAAATCAGTGAGGAAGCTATTGCCTGTGCCAGAAATTCAGCTGACAGTCTCGGGCTCAAACATGTTGAGTTTCAGGCCCTGGATTCTACGCATTTCGCTCTTGAGAAATCGCAAACTCCGGAGTTGGTATTAGTTAACCCGCCTCGAAGGGGAATTGGTAAAGAACTTTGCCAGTATCTTAACCGAATGGCACCTGAGTATATTCTTTATTCAAGTTGTAATGCGGAAACGATGGCAAAAGATATCACCATGCTCGAACGATACCGAATAGAAAAAGTGCAGTTATTCGATATGTTTCCACACACTGAGCATTATGAAACACTGGCTTTGTTGGTTCTGAATAAGGGTTAGCCCGTAATAAGGAATAGCTTCCATTGTTGGTAATCAGCAATGGAAGCAAAGACACACCATAAATAGTGGTTGGTTGTTTAATTGCGTTGCTCAAATGATAGTGTACGCCGTTCAAAAGTACGCATCAGCAATGTTAAAAGACCATTTATGCAGAGGTAAATGATACCTGCTGCAACAAAAACGGTTGCATCATAACTGCGGCCAAATTGTAGCTGGCTGTATCCCATAATATCCAACAGAGTAATCGTACTGGCCAGTGAGGTGCTTTTGAAAATTAACACAACTTCGTTTGAGTAGGACGAGAGTGCTCTTTTGAAGGCATACGGCAGCAATATGCGCATAGAGTGTGCCTGTGACATACCAAGTGCATAACAGGATTGCCATTGTCCTTCCGGGATTGCTTTAACTGCCCCATAAAAAAGTTGAGTGGAATATGCTGCGCTATTTAGCGCCAGCGTCACCATCGCACAGAGCCACGGCTCGGACATTAACTGCCATAACCACGGGTATGCTTTTATGGCTGGAAATTGTCCGGGACCATAGTAAATCAAAAAAAATTGTACGAGTAAGGGAGTGCCGGTAAATAGTGTTATATAGCCTTTCACCAATTGCGAGAGCACCGGCAGTTTCATTGTCAGAATGACAGTCAGGATGACTGATAGCATAAACGCCGCCAGCAATGCTGTGAAAGTCAAACTCAGGCTGGTGTGCAGGCCCGGTAAGATATCCTTTATATACTCAAGCATCAGAAGCACTCCGTTCAAAATGAGTCGCACGTACTTCAAGTCGTTTAAGGATAAGTTGGCTCACCAGTGTGATAACTAAATAGATGATTGCGGCAACCATGTACCAGGTGAATGGCTCTTGTGTGCGAGTGGCGATACTTTTTGTTTGTAACATCAAATCATTAACGCTGATTAATGAGACTAGAGCTGTGTCCTTTAATAAAACTAACCATTGATTACCTAATCCGGGTAAAGCATGACGCCACATTTGCGGCATGACCAGCCGGAAAAAGATGCGGCTTTGGCTTAATCCCAGTGCCTGACCCGCTTCCCTTTGCCCGATAGGAATAGCCTTTAATGCTCCTCTTATTGTCTGGGATGCATAGGCAGAATAAAGGAGGGAAAGCGCAATGACACCGCACAGGAAAGGGCTGACGTCAAAATTATCAATTTCCATCTGTATTCTGAACTGCCAGACTACAAGATTGATATCAAGACCTTCAGATAAAATGATAAGAAGCTGTGAACTTCCGAAGTAGATAAAAAGGACCACCAGAATTTCAGGTAATCCCCGGATCAGGGTAACCCAGCAGGAGCCTAAAAGTGCAAAGGTTTTCCAGCGGGAAGATTCCCAGCCAGCAAAAATCATTGCCAGAATCAAACCGGCTATAAGAGAGGAAACAGCAAGGCCGACGGTGATACCGGCGGCACTAATTAAAGATTGAAATTCATTCATTGGAGTTCAATTAATTATTTTTGCCAAACCATTTTTCGTAGATGGTGTCATAAGTGCCATCCTGTCTGATTTCTGCCAGAGCCTTATTCAGCTTATTTAATAAGTCTGTATTGCCCTTACGAACAGCGATACCTAAACCTGTGCCAAAGTAATCTTTATCAGTGACTTTCTCACCAATGGTACCTAGCTCTTTATTCTTTTTCAGCCATTCATTGACAACAGCAGTGTCACCAAATATTGCATCAACACGGCCATTTTTCAGATCGAGAATTGCATTCTGGTAGCTATCATATGGCACTGTTTGTAGCTCTTTATGCTGTTCCATCAGGTATTTTTGATGTGTCGTGCCATTCTGAGTACCTACTAATTTGCCTTTTAATTCATCAATTTTGGAAAACTTGCCTTTGACAGTTACAAAATTGGCGGAGTTATCATAATAAGTATCAGTAAAATCAACCTGTTTTTTTCTGTCAGGCGTAATATCGATACCTGCCATTAACACATCAACGCGACGGAATTTCAGGCTGGGAATAAGACTGTCAAAGGCCTGATTGGTGAAACTACATTCAGCATTAAGTTTCTTACACATTGCATCTGCCAGATCTACATCGAAGCCCTGAATTTTGTTGTCATCACCCACGAATTCAAATGGAGGATAAGTTGCTTCAGTCGCGAAACGCAGAGTTTCTTTCTCCGCTGCGGTTGCTGATAGAGTGACTGTGGTTAATAAAGCTGCAAGCAAGAATTTTTTCATAGCCATGTCCTGTAACTGATGATCATGTGATTGATGGTTATTTTTCTGAAATTATCTGTATGGCTGGCTCAGTATGCCAAACTTAGTGTGACAAATAATGAGCAAAAGCTTCGGTTTGAGGCTTTAAAAAATGACTTGCATCACCTTTTTCTATAATTCGTCCTTTTTCCATGTAGATAACCTGGCTGGCTGTTTTGCGGGCAAGTTCCACTTCATGTGTCACAATAATTTGGGTAATTCCTGTTTCTGCCAGTTCTTTTATGATGTCAACGACCTGAGATGTGATTTCGGGATCAAGTGCAGCTGTTGGTTCATCAAATAACAGCACCTGAGGTTCCATCATTAGCGCACGTGCAATAGCGACCCGTTGTTGTTGCCCCCCTGATAAGTGCAGCGGAAAGCGATTAGCAAACTCTTCAAGACGAAGACGGGAAAGTAATTTGGCTGCTTTTTCCATGGATTGCGGTTTGGATAACCCCTGCACCCGACAGGGAGCTTCAGTCAGGTTATCCATTACGGTTAAATGTGGCCATAAGTTATATTGCTGAAAAACCATCCCTACATTCTGCCGCAGGGCACGGATTTCTTTTGCGTTAGGGGGTTGTTTAAAATCAAACTGATGCTTTGCTACACTTAACTGACCGGAACGAGGCATCTCAAGTAAATTAAGGACTCGCAGTAAGGAGCTTTTGCCTGCACCACTAGGCCCAAGCAGAACGACGGTTTCCCCTGATCCACATTCAAAATTGATATCAAACAGAGCCTGATTAATTCCATAGAAACAATTGATATTTTTTAATTGGATTTTCATGCGAAAACTATGAATAGTTAATTAGTTGATGGGATATTAATCCCAAAAGAATAACTATGCAATAATGTGCGTGTAAAATCGTTGTTTTAGTCAGTTTTATGGATTTAATAATCAGGTTGTGTTCTTTTTTTACCTTTTGTTAGGTACTGTTTTTAGCATAAATATAAGATTATTAAATAACGTTATGCGTTTATTTATATAAATCTATTGGGTAAAAAATGCGATAAATATAGGCGTCATCAGGCTTAAAATGAAACCGTGAACGATGGCTGCGGGTACAATACTTATACCCCCACAACGCTGTAATATGGGTAATGTGAAATCGATTGATGCAGCTCCGGTTAAACCTAGTGCAGTTGAGCGATAGCGATTGATTAGCATGGGAAGGAGCATAATAGATGCCAGTTCACGAGCCAGATCATTAAAAAAAGCTGTACTGCCAAATACTGGCCCGTAGGCATCAGAAATTAAAATGCCGGAAAGAGAATACCAGCCATATCCGGATGCAATAGCCAAGCCAGTCTTGGTTGGTAAGCCAAGCAGGAATGCTGCTATCATGCCACCAATAAGTGAACTGATAGCGACAATAATCGCAACAACAGCTCCACGGCGATTCATGAATGTTTGCTTTAGGCTCAAGCCGTTATTACGTAGTTGGATACCAACAAAAAACAGTAAGAAAATTAAGGTGATTTCACTGGCCTTGCCGGCAAAATTAAACCATGACCATTCAGTCAGACCGAGCAAAAAACCGAATATCAGTGCACCACATAATTTGATGGAGTCAAGTGCCATATGCAGGCGGGAAGGGGGACTTTCCTGTTTATGTCCTGTAATAATCCACGGTTCTTTTTTATCCAGAAAAAAAAGCGCAAGCCAGTTAGTTGCAAATATGCACAGAAAAAATGTCATCGCATACAGTAGGATAGAAAGCAAATTACTACCCAGATTATCCAGCATTGCAAGACTGATCCCCATCAGCAGGAGAATGAGATAAACCATGACATTGAGCAATTGGTGAACTCTGGTAAGTATCGTTTTGTTATTTAGGCGAATCAGATAACCCAGGCTCAATGGAAGGAGGATAATTAGTAATCCTGAAAACATGTCACATATCCTTATAATAAACGTCTTTTAATCTGGCTTTATACGCTCGTCTTTCAAGTTGCTTTTTTTTGTTGAAGGGCATACTTCGAAATCCATTGGTATATCTTTGACTGGTCATAAAAACCAAAAAAGCTGTAACAACAAATAATTCACACTATTATAACATGTCGGGGAAAGGGAAACCTACTGAAATTCAGCCCGTTTTTGCTATCCTGTCATTTGAGGTTCACAAAAAATCAAGTAAATTCAAAGCAAAACAGGGTAATATCTTTTTGTATAGTATGGAACACGGCTGTCTTAGAGATATGCGTCAGTTATGACTGATATTTGATGATAAAACTCTCCTGATTTTTACATCTGTTTCATTTAAATCCAATTGATTTACATCATACTCAATTATATTTATTGTGACTAAACACGAGTAGGTTCTTAGGGGAGGGAGACAGTGAGGTTATCCGCTGAATAACACGCCACAAACAAAGGGGGAATTTACCTGTGGCGTGTGAATTACGAAACTATTGGTTACTCTTTTTTAATTTTGAGCCATCTTCCAAAGGAACAATAACACAGGCATGATTGCCTTTAGGACCTTGATTAACGCTGAAATTCACTTTTTGCCCGGCTTTCAGCGTCCTATAACCATCCATCTGAATGGTTGAATAGTGAGCAAATATATCTTCACCGCCACTTGCCGGGCAAATAAAGCCAAAGCCCTTCGCATTATTGAACCATTTAACTGTACCTGTTTCCATACTTCTCTATCCCTCGTATTATGATTTCGGGTTTAGGAATCACTAAAAATTTCAGGATCATGAACAGTCGTCCAGCTAGGAATGGTGTTCATAAAATACACTGTAGTGAAATTCATTTTATCGTCAAGTGCAGAAGTTATGACAGGTTGTCTCAAATCGCCAAAGTTTGATATAGATAACGGTATCAGACTTTTAGGTGGAATACTGGCCCTGATCGTCTACGGGAATAAGCAGAGTGCTTTATGTAGTGATAAAATATATAGAGGTAGAACGAATTAGTTCATACTAAAATCCGATAGAAAGATAATACTCAGTGGAAAGACAATGAGTCAGTTTTATAACAGTTTGAATCTTGAAGAATTTATAGAAGATAAAGAAAAGCAAGCGCTACAGCCGCCATCTATGTACAAGATAATTTTGAATAATGATGACTATACCCCCATGGAGTTTGTGGTTGACGTATTACAAAAGTTCTTTTCTTATGATATTGAACGAGCAACGCAACTAATGCTGGATGTCCATTACCAAGGGAAGGCAATTTGCGGTATTTATACAGCAGAGGTCGCAGAAACTAAAGCTGCGCAAGTGAACATGTATGCTAAGGAGCACGAGCATCCGTTACTTTGCACGCTGGAAAAAGTCTGATCTGGCTTATTGATTTTGGAGGAGGTGCTTATGCTCAATCAAGAATTGGAGCTGAGTCTCAACATTGCTTTTGCCAAAGCAAGGGATAACAGACATGAATTTATGACTGTCGAGCACCTGCTACTGGCGTTGTTAAGTAACACATCAGCGCGAGAAGCACTGGAGGCTTGTAAGGTCGAGCTGGCAGTTTTACGCCAGGAACTGGAAAATTTTATTACTCAAACAACCCCTTTATTACCAGAGAATGATGATCGGGATACCCAGCCAACATTGAGCTTTCAGCGTGTGTTGCAACGAGCGGTGTTTCATGTTCAATCTTCAGGCCGCTCAGAAGTTTCCGGGGCGAATGTACTGGTTGCAATTTTTAGTGAACAAGAATCTCAGGCGGCTTACTTACTGCGCAAGCATGACGTCAGTCGGCTGGATGTTGTGAATTTTATATCTCACGGAACACGTAAAGATGAGCTCGATAATGAGAGTCATCATAATGTTAATCCAGTTCAGGAAGAACAAGCGATAGGTGAGGATAGATTGGAAAATTTCACTACAAATCTGAATCAATCTGCACAAAAAGGGCAAATTGATCCGCTGGTTGGTCGTCAGCATGAATTGGAAAGAACAATTCAGGTGCTGTGCCGCCGGCGCAAAAATAACCCATTGCTTGTTGGGGAATCCGGAGTCGGTAAAACTGCGATTGCTGAAGGGCTTGCCTGGCGCATCGTGCAAAAAGATGTTCCGGCAGTGATGAAGGATTGCACAATTTACTCGCTGGATATTGGTTCATTGTTGGCAGGGACAAAATATCGAGGTGATTTTGAGAAGCGCTTCAAAACCTTGTTAAAAACTCTGGAACAGGACAGTAAAAGTATTCTCTTTATTGACGAAATCCATACCATTATCGGGGCTGGTGCCGCTTCGGGGGGGCAGGTGGATGCAGCTAATCTGATTAAGCCTCTTTTATCCAGCGGTCGTATTCGCGTGATTGGTTCGACAACCTATCAGGAATTCAGCAATATTTTTGAAAAAGATCGCGCTCTGGCCCGTCGGTTTCAGAAGATCGATATTCTGGAGCCTTCTTCCGAAGAAACAGTACAGATCATTAATGGGTTACGTGCTAAGTATGAGGCGCATCACGATGTGCGCTACACAGCAAAAGCTATTCGGGCAGCTGTTGAACTGTCGGTGAAATATATCACCGATCGCCATTTGCCGGATAAAGCCATTGATGTGATTGATGAAGCAGGTGCGCGTACAAGGTTAGTTCCAGTCAGCCGCCGCAGAAAAACCATTAATGTTGCGGATATTGAGTCAGTCGTTGCCCGTATTGCCCGTATTCCGGAGAAAACTGTTTCAGCCAGTGATAAAGATGTCTTGAGAACACTGGATGATCGTTTGAAAATGCTGGTGTTTGGTCAGGACAAAGCGATTGGTGTATTAACCGAAGCCATCAAAATGAGCCGTGCCGGGCTGAGGCAGGAGCACAAACCTGTTGGTTCTTTCCTGTTTGCCGGGCCTACAGGCGTTGGTAAAACAGAAGTTACAGTACAGTTGGCGAAGGTCCTCAATATCAAATTATTAAGATTTGATATGTCTGAATATATGGAGCGTCATACTGTCAGTCGCTTGATAGGTGCTCCGCCAGGTTATGTTGGTTATGATCAGGGTGGTTTATTGACAGATGCTATTATTAAGCACCCTCATTCTGTATTGTTGCTTGATGAGATTGAAAAGGCCCATCCGGATGTGTTCAATATCCTGCTTCAGGTGATGGATAACGGAACGTTGACTGATAACAATGGCCGGAAGGCAGATTTCCGTAATGTTATTCTGGTGATGACAACCAATGCGGGCGTACGTGAAATACAGCGTAAATCCATTGGGTTCACTGAACAGGATAATAGCATTGATGGAATGGCTGAGATCAAACGAACCTTTACCCCCGAATTTCGCAATCGTCTTGATAGTATTATCTGGTTTGACTCACTTTCTGCGGAAGTTATTCAACAAGTGGTTGATAAATTCATTGTTGAATTGCAGGTTCAATTGGATGAAAAAGGTGTGTCTCTGGAAATCAGCACGGATGCCCGTCAGTGGTTATGTGATAAAGGGTATGATAAAGCGATGGGTGCCCGTCCGATGGCCCGTGTGATTCAGGATAGCCTGAAAAAGCCATTAGCTAACGAGTTGTTGTTTGGCTCTTTAGTACATGGAGGTTCAGTCAGAATTAGTCTTGATAAAGATAAAAGTGCACTGAAATACGATTTCAAAAGCGTACAAAAATCAAACAAGAAAAAATCAGAAGATGCCGTACTATAATCAGTACGGTATATGCAAAACTAGCAACTAAGTTAAGAGCAACACCACAGGCGAATGTTGAAAATACATAACCTGTGGTGTGTAAGAAGGTATCGGAATCAGCGGCTACGGAAGATGATACGGCCTTTGCTCAGGTCATATGGAGTTAGTTCAACTGTAACCTTGTCTCCAGTCAGGATGCGGATATAGTTTTTACGCATTTTGCCTGAAATATGAGCAGTAACGACGTGTCCGTTCTCTAATTCGACACGAAACATGGTGTTTGGCAGTGTGTCTAACACAGTACCTTGCATTTCAATATTGTCTTCTTTGGCCATCTAATCCTCTAAATGTAACAACCATAGTTTTTAACCGGCAAGATAATGCCGAAAAACCCTCATTATGTAAAGGAATGTCGTATTTTACACCATTATTTTCCTCATAATGGTATTGACACTCCCACCGTGAACAGCATAAACCACCAAGTATTGACTATAACTCCAGCGTTTGCGTATCCCAACAGCCAGTTTGCAATGATTGCTTTTGGTATTGGTCAAGATGCCGGAGAAATTCTTTCCTTGGAATATTTTTGGCGCCCAGTGATTCTGTATGGTGGTTTAGCACCTGGCAATCAAACAGTTGGCCGCCATGACGCAAAAAATGGTGATAGAATGCCACAAAAGCGCACTTGGATGCATTCTCCATTTTGCTAAACATCGATTCACCGCAAAATAGTGTTCCTATATTAACACCATATAACCCGCCGACGAGCTGTTGTTTATGCCAAACTTCAACTGAGTGAGCTAAACCTTCCTGATGCAGGGTTTGGTAACCCAACTGAATGTCAGAACCGATCCATGTGCCTTCTTGTCTCTGGGCACAACCATAGACTACCTGTTCAAAAGCATAGTTTACCGTAATTTGGTAAGGATGTTTGCGAATAAAACGTCGCAAAGTTCGGCCGGTATGTAATTCTCCAGGGATCAGGACAGCCCTGGGGTCGGGAGACCACCACAAAGGAAGTTCATTCGGTGAAAACCACGGAAAAATGCCTTTGCGATATGCAGTCTTTAATCGTTCTGCACTTAGATCACCCCCAAATGCTAACAAGCCATTTGGTTCTGCCAGTGCAGTATCTGGATGAGGAAATTCATATGAGTTATCCAATTGAGCTATCAACATAAAACTTATTACTCCTGATCAGGATAGCTCTGTCGTTGATAGAATTGGTAGTAGCGTCCTTGTTGGGACAATAACACATCGTGTTGTCCTTGCTCAATGATACGTCCCCCATCCATCACACAGATCCGATCCATGTGTTGTAAGCCTGTTAACCGATGGGTAATTACAATAAGTGTTTTATCCTGACAATTATGGCGTAATAGCGCCAAAATTTGTTGTTCAGTATCTGCATCAAGCCCTTCTGTTGGTTCATCCAGAAGCATGAGTGGTGAGTTATGCAGTAAGGCTCTGGCAATACCCAAGCGGCGTTGTTCACCACCTGAAAGCTGACGCCCGCCTTCGCCCATCCAACAGTTTAGCTTTTCATTGTTTTCTAGCAAGTTTCCTAAGCCGACCTGTTGTAATACCGTTGCTAATTCTTCATCTGTAGCCCCCGGTTTTGCCATCAACAGATTTTCACGCAGAGTATGGCTGAACACATGTATCCGCTGAGGAACGACTGATATCATTGATCTCAGCGTGGCTTCATCATAAAGAGAAATAGCCTGCTGGTTGAGTAGAATTTCTCCGTTATCAACATCCCACGCCCGGGTTAATAATTGTAAAAGAGTCGATTTACCGCAGCCAGTTTTACCCAATAAGGCGATATGTTCACCTGCCTGAAGAGACAGTGAAACATTCTGCAATACAGGCATAAGCTGGTTAGGATAAGTGAATTCTATATTTTTTATCTCAAGACTGAGATTGCCTGTATTTTTTGGCCCATTAGCAGGAAAGGTGACTTCTGCTTTCTGATGCATTAGTTGAGAAACACGGGTTGCTGACGAGATCACCTGTCCCATGTGCTGGAATGCAACAGTAACTGGTCCCAGGGATTCAAACGCTGAAAGGGCACAGAATGTAAACAGGGCAATCAATGCACCGGGTTGATTATTTCCGCCTACATCTGCTGCTGCCAGCCACAGTATTAATGTTACCGTCATGCCAGTAGCAAAAATCATGATGGCCTGAGAAAGTCCGGTCAGGTTGGCTTGCTGTTGCTGGCTTTTTAGCCATTGATATTCAACTTCGGACATTGTCTGGCGGAAACGTTTAAGAGCACCGAAAACGGTTAGTTCTGCTTGACCCTGTAATGTGCTGGTGAGTAAAGTTCGATACTGCCCACGTAATGCTGTGATATTCCTGCCATAAGGTTTACCCGCATGATAAAACACAAAAGGTAAGATCAGTAATAATCCCAGCATAATACCGCCGAGAGTATAGGCGAGAGTCCAGTCAAGAAAGCCTAGACCGAATGTCAGAACTACAATCACAGCGAGTGCAGCAAGCAATGGAGACAGGACACGAAGATAGAGGTGATCTAATGTTTCTACATCAGCCACAATTCTGTTTAGTAGTTCTCCCTGACGAAAACGGGCAATCCCTCCCGGCGAAAGTGGCAGGATCTTCTGAAAGGTAAATACCCGCAGATGGGCCAACACTCGAAATGTAGCATCATGACTAACCAGTCGTTCTCCATAACGTCCGGCAGTACGGAAAATTGCGGCTCCCCGGACACCCGCAGCAGGCAGCATGTAATTAAAGGTATATTTTCCGGCAAAGCCCGCCACAGCCGTACCGGCCAGAAACCAGCCAGACAGTGTAAGTAAGCCAATACTGGCTAACAGAGTTAGTGTTGCCAGAATCATCCCTAAGCTGATGAGAAACCAGTGGCGACGATATAGTGCGAGAAATGGAAGTAATATACGCATGATTAAAGCTCCATACTGCGATGGGACAACAGACGGGAAAATGCGCCTTGAGATTGTCTCAGGCTTTCATAGTTGCCTTTTTCGATAATGAGTCCACTTTCCATCACCCAGATTTGATCATATTCCGGCGTTTCTTCCAGTAAGTGTGTAACCAACAGTGTGGTTTGCTGACGGGATGCCTGATTCAAGGCTGTCATTACCCGTTGCTCACTGTGAGCATCGAGACTGGCGGCGGGTTCGTCCAGCAGCAGAAGCTGGCAGGGATGCAATAAAGTTCTGGCAACAGAAATACGCTGTGCCTGCCCAACAGATAGCCGTGCTGCATTATCACCAATAACGGTGTTTATGCCATCGGGCAGTTCAGAGACAAACTCCGTAACATAGGCTTGTTGCATGACACTCTGAATTTGTTCCTGTGTCGCATCAAACTGACCAAGACGAATATTATCAAGTATGGTCTGTTCTGGCAGGTGAGGGTTTTGCCCAACCCAGCTTAATTGTTCACGCCATTTGTCGAGATCAAGTTCATTGAGTTCACTTCCATTGATTTTTAGTGAGCCGCGATAAGGAAGAAAACCGAGTAAAACATTGATAAGAGAACTTTTCCCCGCGCCGCTTTTACCCACTAATGCAATACGCTGATGTTGCTCAACCGTAAAGTTCAAAGGGCCGGCAAGACGATGACCATCATGCGACAAAATTTCCAGTTCATGTGCTTCAATACTGACAGCATTTTTATCTGACAGGATTTTTTTACCGTCGTATGAGGCATGTTCCTCATCGCTGGTTAGCAGCGTGAAAAGTGATTCCGCCGCACCGACAGCCTGAGCTTTAGCATGGTAGAAAGTGCCCAGATCACGTAGCGGCTGAAAAAATTCCGGCGCAAGGATAAGCGCCAGAAAACCGGCAAATAATGTGACACCAAGGCCATAACTGCCAAAATGCAATTCTCCCAGATAAGAAAAACCAAAATAGACAGCGACAACGGCAATAGAAACAGCAGCAAAAAACTCTAATACCGCAGAAGATAAAAACGCCATGCGCAGCACTTCCATCGTTCTGAGGCGGAAATCTTCGGTTGATTCGGTAATTTGCTTAACTTCAGCTTTTCCCCGATGGAATAAGCGCAATGTTTCGAGACCACGCAAACGATCAAGAAAATTACCGCTTAATCGGCTGAGTGCAGTAAAATTGCGTCGGTTAGCATCTGCTGCTCCTAATCCGACTAATGCCATAAAAAGCGGAATCAAAGGTGCTGTTACCAATAAAATAACACCGGCAGCCCAATTGATTGGAAATACTGTCATCAGAATAAGCACTGGAATAGTGGCTGCGAGGGTCATTTGAGGTAAATAGCGGGAATAAAAATCCTGCATATCCTCGATCTGTTCCAGGATAATTGTTGCCCAGCTGCCAGCAGGTTTACCTTTTACCCAGACAGGCCCTAATTGGGTCAGCTTATCCAAAACCATGCTGCGGATTTGCTGACGTACAACCTTGCCACAGATAAAGCCGATACGCTCCCGAATAGCACTGACAACCGCTCGCAGGGTAAAAGAAGCCAGTAGCATCGCAAATTGGCTGATGAGATTTTCACGGGGAACATGATCCATGATAAGCGCCTGAAGAATGGAAGCGAGCAGCCAGGCCTGAGAGATAATCAGTAGGCCACTAATCAGGCCCAATAGCATGGATAGACGAAGCCATCGACGAGCTGGAGTACTTTGTTGCTTCAGCCATCGAACCAGTTCAGATTGTCTTGTTTTGTCCATAAGAAAAATTTCAGATTAACAGATGATACAAAGTATCAAAACAAGCTGGTAACCACATTGCCAGCTTCCGCGCACTATTTTATTTACAACACCATGCTATCTATAACACTATGCTATCTACAAAATGTTACTTACAAAAAATGCGCCCTGTTAAAAAGCGCTACCGGAATAGCGCCTTTAAGGGAAGATAATTTTATTTTGTTGCCAGCCCGTCCAGAAAACGTTCAGCATCCAGTGCTGCCATACAGCCAGTACCGGCAGATGTAATCGCCTGACGATAAACATGGTCCATTACATCACCAGCGGCAAAAATACCCGGAATGGAAGTCTGAGTGGCATTTCCGTGCAACCCTGACTGGACTTTGATATAACCGTTTTCCAGTTCAAGCTGCCCTGCAAAAATATCGGTATTCGGACTGTGGCCGATAGCAATGAAAACACCGGCAACATCCAGTTCTTCAGTGTTATCGCTCTTAGTATCGCGGATACGAACACCTGTTACACCCATTTCATCACCCAAAACTTCGTCCAGAGTGCGGTCCGTATGCAGGATAATATTGCCGTTTTTAACTTTATCCATCAAACGGTCAATCAGGATCTTCTCTGAGCGGAAAGTATCACGACGGTGTATCAGGTGAACTTCAGATGCAATGTTTGCCAGATACAATGCTTCTTCAACAGCGGTATTACCACCACCGACAACTGCAACTTTTTGTTTACGGTAGAAGAAACCATCACAGGTTGCACAGGCAGAAACACCACGCCCCTTGAATTCTTCCTCGGAAGGTAAGCCTAAATAGCGAGCCGAAGCACCAGTTGCGATGATCAGAGCATCACAGCTATATTCTTGATCATCACCATACAGATGGAATGGTCTTTTTGAGAAATCAACTTTCCGAATGTGGTCGGAAACAATTTCTGTCTGAAACTTTTCAGCGTGCTGGAACATACGTTCCATCAAGCCAGGGCCTGTCAGCCCTTCAGGGTCACCGGGCCAGTTTTCAACTTCAGTCGTGGTGGTTAATTGGCCGCCTTTCTCAACCCCTGTAATGAGTACGGGACTTAGATTAGCACGGGCTGCATAAACAGCAGCAGTATAACCAGCAGGACCTGAGCCAAGAATGATGAGCTTACTGTGTTTGGCTGTACTCATGAATACCTCATTTCCATTATCACATATCGTGGATTTAGGGATTGTAGGAGAAATGATAAGTTAAAAAAAGCGATTATCAGATAAAATATTCATGTTATTAACGATTTTACCGATAGATAGTAACTATGATGTAATGGGAATGTAAGGAGTAAGTGCTTAACATTTTGAATTGAACATCATTTATGCGTTTTAGTCATGAAACGAGCGGCTAAGGCGATTTACCGAAAATTTGTTTGGTATGTTGTTCTGATTTTTGTTCATTTACTTTGACAATCGGCTATGCATTTGCGAAAACATCTGTGTAAGAGATAATTATCTACCTCGCTAATCAATTGTTTCTATAGAATAGACAATTCTGAGGGGATGATTTTCTCATAGAATATTAAAAATTGCCGATAAGCTGCTTTCTGGGAAACCCAATGTTTTGGGAAAATCGTGTTTTGGGAAATTACATTCTGGAAGACGGTGTTCTAGTAAGTCGTATTTTGGTTAATCGAGTTCTGGGAAATTGTGTTCTGGAAGATTACGTGCAGGCCCCAAACCTTGGTTACAGATTGAGCTTTAGCCTTTGAAGACATCTTTTCCAGCTCAACTGCTTAAAAGAGATAGGGAAAATGTTATGGGTGTAGGAATATAAAGAGAGAGCAATAAGATGATAGATAATAAGAAGCGTCCAGGAAAAGATCTTGATCGCATAGACCGTAATATCCTTAATGAATTGCAGAAAGACGGCCGTATTTCTAATGTGGAATTATCCAAACGAGTAGGTTTATCACCAACTCCTTGTCTGGAGCGTGTACGTCGTTTAGAGCGTCAGGGTTTTATTTCTGGTTATACGGCGTTGTTGAATCCTCACTACCTGGATGCATCATTGCTGGTATTCGTTGAAATCACCCTGAATCGCGGAGCAGCGGATGTTTTTGAGCAGTTTAATACTGCTGTACAAAAACTTGAAGAAATTCAAGAGTGTCATTTAGTTTCTGGAGATTTTGACTACTTACTGAAAACACGTGTACCAGATATGTCTGCGTACCGTAAATTGCTGGGTGAAACCCTGCTACGCCTCCCGGGTGTTAACGATACTCGTACTTATGTAGTTATGGAAGAAGTGAAACAGAGTAACCGTCTGGTAATTAAGACTCGTTAAGCTTTTGTCTACAATGTACAGTGTATAGATGCAAAACAGGAAAAAGTTAGGTACACTCCTGTCTATGCATACAGTTTCAACGCTGAGCTGCCCTCAGCGTTGTTCCGTTTAATCTACAGGAAAACCTGGAGAGCCTTTCTTGAACCAGGAATATACAGAAGACAAACGTGTTAAATTAAAAAGAGTCAGCAGTAGCCGCAGGCTTCTGGAAGCCATTCTGTTGGTTATTGCTATATGTGCCGTCTACTTAATGGTAGCACTTGTCAGTTTTCACCCTTCCGATCCCAGCTGGTCCCAAACTGCCTGGCATGAACCTGTCCATAATTTAGCTGGCAGTGTTGGTGCGTGGTTATCAGATATATTATTTTCCGCATTCGGTATTCTTGCCTATGCAGTCCCGCCATTGATCTTTTTAGGGTGTTGGAATGCTTTCCGTCAGAAAGATAGGCAAGAGTATGTAGATTTTTTCACGCTCGCATTACGTATTATTGGTGCTTTGGCACTTATCCTGACTTCATGTGGTTTAGCAGAACTTAATATTGATGATTTCAATGATTTTGCGTCAGGTGGTGTAGTTGGCAGTTTATTCAGTAACGCCGTTTTGCCGTGGCTCAATATTCTGGGTACGACTCTGGCCCTGCTTGGTATCTGGGTTATCGGATTTACGCTATTTACTGGCTGGTCCTGGCTTACTATTGCAGAAAAGATTGGCGCTTGTATTCTCGATTCAATTAGCGTTGTGCTTAATCGTAGTCGTCCTGAGTCTGAATATGATGAAGAACAGGAAGAGCTGACACTGGAAAAAGAAGCAGTCTCTGCTTCCTCTGGAGCTGAAAAAGAATCTGGTCATAACGGGAATAAACCTGCTACCACTGACATTATGCAGAATTCAGGTATTGTCGATGAAGACGATGCGTTGTTGGCAACACCAACGGTAGCAGAATTAGCGAATATTGACTCAAAGCAGCCAGAAAGCGAAAAATCAGAAGAAAGCCTTTCTCCTGTCAGTATTTCATCTGAAAGTGTTGCATCTGAGAATACTTCATTTGAGCCTCTGGTTTCTATTGTTCCTGAGACTACTCAGGCTATATCAGAACAGGCTGAGAATACTCAGGAAGCAGAACCTACCCGTTATACATTTGAACTGCCGGGTGATGAGCAAACAAGGAATATAACGGCAGAGTTCAGTAATGCATCGCATACTGTGCCGGAACCAGACCTATCTCCAGCCAATATTCATTCACCTACAGTGGATATAGAGCAGGATATTTTAGCCGTGTCGCCATCACCTGATAACGATGATGAGTTGCAGCGTCCGGTAACAACTCCTGCTGTACCAGTAAGAAACCCTCAGGTAAAACAAGGTATTGGTCCCGAGATGCCGAGGCCTAACCCGGTACGGATACCGACTCGCCGTGAATTATATGGCGTTAAAGTTCCTTCTCATCGTTTGGCTGAACATTTGCAGCGAAAAGAAAAAGAGAGACAGGAAGAGCTTAATGCTGAGGCTGAAGAACAGAAAATGGATGCGCAACAACAAGATATGCTGCGCCAGCAATTTCTTGATCAGCAACGTGAGCGTTACGGCAGTGATGTTGAGAAAGAGCCTGTTTTTGGTAACACATATGACGATACAGCGGTAGAGGCTCCAGCTGAGCTACCTATCAGTAATGTTGACGAGCAGGCAGAGCAGGAAGAAATGTTGCGGCAAGCATTTGAGCAGCAGCAGAGTGAGCGCTACCAAAACCAGACTACCGCTTTACAACAGCCTGAAAAATCTGTGTTTGAATATCTTTCGCAAATTGATAGTTCAGATAAATCAGAGCCGACAGAGCCACTCTTTATGCCATCGGCGTTCATACCCGTAGAAGATATTGCACAACCAGAACAGGAAAAAAATATTTTCCCTGTTTCAAGTGGTTCAGCAATTTATTCTGTTCCGAGTACTTCTCATGAGGCAGAAATCCGGCATAATTTTGCGCAGCAACCGCAGCAACCGCAGCAACCGCAGCAACCGCAGCAACCGCAGCAACCGCAGCAACCGCAGCAACCGCAGCAACCGCAGCAAAGCCTGTTCCATCCGTTTTTGGTGCGTAATGATCAACCATTACCTAAACCAACGACACCGATGCCTTCTCTCGATCTTCTGGCAGCTCCGCCAGCAGAAGAAGAACCTGTCGACATGTTCGCTCTGGAACAGACTTCACGTTTAATTGAATCCCGCCTGAATGATTATCGGGTCAAGGCTGATGTTGTCGGGTTTTCGCCAGGCCCTGTGATTACCCGGTTCGAGCTGGATCTGGCTCCCGGCGTTAAAGCTTCGCGTATTTCCAATCTATCCCGTGATCTTGCTCGTTCACTTTCGGCTGTAGCTGTCAGGATTGTAGAAGTGATACCGGGGCTGCCTTATGTCGGTCTGGAGTTACCCAATAAGAAACGTCAGACCGTTTATCTGCGAGAAGTATTGGACTGCGAAAAATTCCGTGATAACCCCTCACCTTTAACTATTGTTTTAGGGAAGGATATCGGGGGGCAGCCTGTTGTGGCTGATTTAGGGAAGATGCCGCACTTACTGGTTGCAGGGACGACCGGCTCGGGTAAATCTGTGGGGGTTAATGCGATGATCCTCAGCATCCTGTATAAAGCAAAACCCGAAGATGTTCGCTTTATCATGATCGACCCGAAAATGCTTGAACTGTCTGTTTATGAAGGCATACCTCATCTGTTGACTGAAGTCGTTACAGATATGAAAGATGCTGCTAACGCATTGCGTTGGTGTGTTAATGAGATGGAACGCCGTTATAAACTGATGTCAGCTTTAGGTGTACGCAATATTGCAGGTTATAACGATAAGATCAAACAGGCTGAGCAAATGGGTCGTCCTATTCCTGATCCATTCTGGAAACCCGGTGACAGTATGGATGTGGAACATCCTGTTCTGAAAAAAGAGCCTTATATCGTTGTGATGGTCGATGAGTTTGCCGACCTAATGATGACGGTAGGGAAAAAAGTAGAAGAATTGATCGCCCGTCTGGCCCAGAAAGCAAGGGCGGCAGGCATCCATCTGGTACTGGCAACACAGCGTCCTTCTGTTGACATTATTACAGGTCTGATTAAGGCTAATATTCCTACGCGAATTGCATTCACCGTTTCCAGCAAAATTGATTCCCGTACTATTCTTGATCAGGGTGGTGCAGAATCATTGCTTGGTATGGGGGATATGCTTTATTTAGCGCCAAATTCATCTATTCCTGTACGTGTTCACGGGGCTTTCGTGCGTGATCAGGAAGTTCATGAAGTTGTTAATGACTGGAAGGCACGTGGTCGCCCTCAATATATTGATAGTATTATTAAAGGGGGTGAGGATGGCGAAGGCGGTTTGGGATTGGATAGTGATGAAGAGTTGGATCCTCTGTTCGATCAGGCGGTAGAATTTGTGATTGAAAAACGTCGGGTGTCTATTTCCGGAGTACAACGCCAATTCCGCATTGGCTATAACCGGGCAGCCCGTATCGTAGAACAGATGGAAGCTCAGCAAATTGTCAGTACGCCGGGTCATAATGGTAATCGTGAAGTTTTAGCTCCTCCGCCACACGAACACTGATAATAATATGAATTGAAGGTACTCACACATGAAAAAACTGATGTTGATTGGCTGTCTGATGATGGGATTGAGCGTGAGTTCTGCATGGGCTGATGCTGCCCATGATTTGCAGGAACGTTTGAGTAAGGTAAATAGCTTTCATGCAAATTTTACCCAGACAGTTACCAGTAATGATGGCTCAGCGATACAAAATGGTGAAGGTCAACTTTGGGTTAAACGCCCTAATTTATTTAACTGGCATATGACATCACCTGATGAAAGTACTTTGATTTCTGACGGAAAGACATTGTGGTTTTATAATCCTTTTGTTGAACAAGTTACTGCTAATTGGCTGAAAGATGCTACGGGGAATACGCCATTTATGTTGATTGCCCGTAATGATTCAGCTGATTGGAAACAATACAAAGTGAGCCAAAATGGCAATCACTTTGAGTTGACACCCAAGAGTGCTAGCAGGAATCTTAAGTATTTTTCAATCACAGTGACACCAGACGGCACTATTCAGAAATTTACTGCTGTTGAACAAGATGGTCAGAAAAGTGCTTATCAGTTGAAAGGGCAGCAGAATACGAGTGTAGATGCGTCAAAATTTAAATTCACTCTGCCAGAAGGTGTGACGCTGGACGATCAACGCCAGTGAGGTTTAATTGAACAATCTTTCTCTTGATTTTTCACAGAATGAATTTCAGCCATTGGCCGCAAAAATGCGGCCAATCACGTTAGATCACTACATTGGTCAGCAGCATTTGTTAGCAGAAGGTAAACCCTTACCAAGAGCTATTCGTGCGGGTCAACTCCATTCCATGATTTTATGGGGACCTCCCGGCACGGGAAAGACCACATTAGCTGAAATCATTGGTTATTATGCGCAGGCAGATATTGAACGTATTTCTGCGGTGACTTCTGGTATCAAAGAGATCCGGGAATCCATCGAAAAAGCACGGCAAAATCGCAATGCAGGTCGTAGAACAATTCTATTTGTTGATGAAGTTCACCGATTTAATAAAAGCCAGCAAGATGCATTTTTGCCACATATTGAAGATGGCACAATTACATTTATTGGCGCGACAACCGAAAATCCCTCTTTTGAATTAAATTCAGCTCTATTATCACGGGCACGAGTCTATTTACTGAAATCCCTTTCGCCAGCAGAAATAGAACAAGTTCTGACTCAGGCCATAAATGATAAAGAACGTGGTCTTGGCGGACAAAATATTGTGTTGCCGGAAGATACCCGGCAGATACTTGCAGAGCTGGTAGCCGGTGATGCGCGCCGCTCACTGAATCTGCTGGAAATGATGTCGGATATGGCAGAAATTGATGCGGAAGGCCAGCGGATTCTGACAATTGGACTTCTCAAAGAAGTCAGTGGGGAAAGAAGTGCACGCTTTGATAATAAAGGTGACAGATATTACGATTTAATATCGGCCTTGCATAAATCAATCCGCGGCTCAGCACCGGATGCTGCACTATATTGGTATGCGCGGATTATTACTGCCGGCGGTGATCCCCTTTATGTTGCCCGACGTTTACTGGCGATAGCTTCTGAAGATGTTGGTAATGCAGATCCTCGTGGGATGCAGGTAGCCATTGCTGCATGGGATTGTTTCACGCGTGTCGGAGCCGCAGAAGGAGAGCGGGCCATTGCGCAGGCGATTGTTTATCTTGCTTGTGCTCCTAAAAGCAACGCTGTTTATACTGCATTTAAAGCGGCTATGGCCGATGCTCAGGAGAAGCCTGATTATGATGTCCCGGCTCATTTGCGTAATGCCCCAACGAAGCTGATGAAAGAGATGGGCTATGGTGAAGCATACCGTTATGCCCATGATGAGCCGAATGCTTATGCTGCCGGAGAGATTTATTTTCCGCCTGAGATGCAAAAGTCACGCTATTACCATCCGACTAACAGAGGATTGGAAGGTAAGATAGGTGAAAAATTAAACTGGCTAATGGAACAGGATCAAAATAGTCCAATAAAACGCTATCGTTAATGTGGCTGATACGGTAATGTTGGTACGTTATAAAACTTTTATCAGTCTGCTTAATCCAGACTGATTTTATTACTGTTTTACCAATAACTTTTTTCTCAATAACAAACAAGCACAGGAATAGCATGCTCGATCCAAATATGCTGCGTAATGAGCTAGACGCAGTCGCCGAAAAACTGGCTCGCAGGGGTTATACCCTTGATGTGGAGACGGTGCGTAAACAAGAAGAGCGCCGTAAAGTTTTACAAGTTGAAACTGAAACCCTGCAAGCAGAACGTAATTCCCGATCGAAATCTATTGGTGCAGCGAAAGCCCGTGGTGAGGATATTGAACCACTGCGTCAGGAAGTCAATCAATTGGGAGAAAAGCTGGATACAGCAAAAGCGGAATTGGAAGCATTACAGGTTGAGATCCGTGATCTTGCACTGAGTATGCCGAATATTCCTGATGATTCTTCTCCTGATGGTAAAGATGACAGCGATAACGTAGAGATCAGCCGTTGGGGTGAGCCGCATCAGTATAATTTTGAAGTGAAAGATCACGTATCATTGGGTGAATTGACTGATGGTCTTGATTTTGCGGCAGCAGTGAAATTAACCGGTGCGCGTTTTGTGGTAATGAAAGGTCAGATTGCCCGTTTGCACCGTGCATTGGCGCAGTTTATGCTGGATTTGCATACTGAACAGCATGGTTATCTGGAAACCTATGTTCCTTATCTGGTTAATCATGACACTCTGTTTGGTACAGGTCAGCTGCCTAAATTTGGTGAAGATTTATTCCACACTAAAGCGCTGGAAGAAGAATCTGGTAGTAACTATGCACTGATCCCGACTGCGGAAGTACCGGTGACTAACTTAGTGCGTGGTGAAATTCTGGATGAGAAAGATCTTCCTTTGAGAATGACAGCACATACACCTTGCTTCCGATCTGAAGCGGGATCTTATGGTCGTGATACCCGTGGCCTGATCCGTATGCACCAGTTTGATAAAATCGAGCTGGTTCAGATTGTCCATCCTGAGAAATCAATGGAAGCACTGGAAGAACTGACGGGACATGCGGAAAAAGTATTGCAGTTACTGAACCTGCCGTACCGTAAGATGTTGCTGTGTACCGGAGATATGAGTGCAAGTTCAAGAAAAACTTACGATTTGGAAGTTTGGTTACCGGCTCAAAATACTTATCGTGAAATTTCATCTTGCTCTAACACATGGGATTATCAGGCTCGCCGTATGCAAGCTCGTTTCCGCGGTAAAGATGATAAGAAAACCCAGCTGGTACACACACTGAATGGCTCAGGTCTGGCTGTTGGCCGAACTCTGGTTGCAGTGATGGAAAATTATCAGCAGGAAGATGGCCGAATTGAAGTTCCGGTAATATTGCGTCCTTATATGAATGGACTGGAATATATTGGTTAATAACTGAGTATTCTTAGTAATAAAAAAGCGCCTAGTGAGGCGCTTTTTTATTTAATGACATATACGTTTTTAGTTAGAGAAAAATAATAAACACTGAAATAGCACTTATTATAGATATTGAAAGAAAAAACTTTAGACAATTAAATCTGATTGTGTTTGTTTTTCTTCCTGTGCATAAAAAATGCTGCGGTACGTTGTATAATAAACAATAAGGCT
The DNA here is from genome assembly GCF_963894935.1 of Xenorhabdus sp. PB61.4. Lineage (NCBI taxonomy): Bacteria > Pseudomonadati > Pseudomonadota > Gammaproteobacteria > Enterobacterales > Morganellaceae > Xenorhabdus > Xenorhabdus sp. PB61.4. The sequence continues at coordinate 763 of NZ_CAWQJR010000189.1, read as the reverse complement.
CATGGGCAAGGTGATAATGAAGCCTAAAAGTAAGGGGATTGCTGATGCAAACATCATAATACCCATGAGTAAGAAAAACAGAAAACCACCCAATAAATTTTTCTTTACAGCACTCAGACTCATTGACACTGCGTCACCAAATTTCAGATTATTGATAATAATCAGTGCAGGGGCAAACCAGATAAATGCAAGAGCAATAATGGCGAAAACACAGAACACAAGACACGCCCACATAATTGAGGGAATAGTCCCAATTAGTAGTTCTGGATCTAGTTCTGCATTTATATCCTGAGCGGCTAAAATCAAATCTATCATCCCTATGCCCGCAATGAGAACAGCAGCCACAGCCCCAAGTGCACAGATGCCTAAATAAAGAGCACCAACAGCAACCAGTGAACCTAATTTTTCTTTAAACCCGTAAAAGAGTAAATCTATTTTAAAATTCCCCGTAGTTCTTTGCTTCTCAGCGGCTGCGATAATACCTGCAACAAATACAGGACTAAACAAAGTTAAGATATAATTGAGCAGAGGAATAACACTCAATCCTCCAAGAATTAACATATAGATAAATGTAAACAGTATCCATTGCGATGGATTTGCTTTAAACATCTTCCATGCATCACCGATCCACTCTGTTGCAGCTCCGGCACCTACGGACTGTCCTTCACGAATGAAAATCTCTTTTTCTTTGATAAGGGAAACATTTTGTTCCCCATAATTTAAATTAATATTTTGATTATCCATTTCTTTTACTTAATTTGAT
>NZ_CAWQJR010000188.1:0-27327 GCF_963894935.1 Xenorhabdus sp. PB61.4 | reverse complement strand
GTATATGTGGCAACTCTTAGCGTGCGTTGAAGAATTTATGATTGCATTTTCATTAGGGCAACAACCGGGAATGAAAAAAATGAGTGTATCGTTATTATGAAAGCTTATTTAACAGGGCAATCCGTTAATGATAAAGACCACTCAGAACGGGATCTCATCCCATTCCACTTCTTCCTTGTCTTCCGGCAACGCTGAGCGCTGCGCCATCTGTGTAGGTGCGCTTTCCTTTTTAATGCCCTGAGAGGATTGGGTCTTCTGGACGGGTTTTGGTGCAATCTGCTGCTTAGCCACTGGCTTTGCATCGCCACGATTGTCCAACATCTGCATCGTGCCATTCACATTGACTACCACTTCCGTTGAATAGCGATCCTGCCCTTGTTGGTCCTGCCACTTACGTGTTTGTAACTGGCCTTCAATGTAGACCTGAGCGCCTTTTTGCAGATACTCCGCCGCAATTTCAGCTAATTTTCCGAAGATCACTACCCGGTGCCATTCGGTTTTTTCCCGAGTCTCACCGGTTTGTTTATCCCGCCAACTGTCTGACGTCGCCAGTGACAGCGTTGCGACCGTACCACCCGTTGGCAGGTAACGGATTTCCGGATCCTTCCCCAAATTGCCCACTAAAATAACCTTATTGAACCCGCGCGAAGACATGCTGATTTTCTCCCTGTTATGCTGACTGACGTTGTGTCCAGCGCCCTTGTTGCAGCGCCAGTTCTGCCTGCTCACGGCTGGCAAAATATTCGGTTGATTCACGGGAGCACGGAACGCCTGCTTCCATAGTGCCGATATAAAATCCTGCCCGGCTTCGCAGTACAGTTAGCGGTAACTGTTTATGGCAATATTGCAGTGCCAGAACACCAATCGGTGTTACATTCATGGCGGTATCCTGTTGTCTTTGATAATTAAGAGACTGCCCTGAAACATCAGGGCAAGTCAGTGGGGTAAAAGGAATATCAGAATGAGTTTTCTGCATATTCGGTTTGCGTAACACCGTTCTGTGGCGGTGTCGAATCGGATTGTTCGGCCTGATAGACTTTCTCCTGACCGATTTTGATCCAGTCCACTTTAATCAGACGGGCTTTCAGGCTGACGCGCTGTTCACCGGCATGGTCACCGCGTTTCAGGGTAAAAATGTCAGTGGAGGGGTTGCTTAACGTAAATCCCAGTAGCACTTTTTTATCCTCATCCACCGATTTCTGGCAACGACCGATCAGACTGGTCGCTTCCTTGCCCACCACAGTAATATCAAAACGCACATAGACCGGGTTATCACCCGGGCCATTTAATGCATTGATCACGCAACTCAGGAAGGTGCCGCTGGCGGTGCTGACATGGCGGATATTATTCAGATAACCCAATCCTTTGATATTCAGGTTGAAATAGTCATTTTTGGTTAACGCTGTGGTGTTCTCAGACATACGATGTTCTCCATGGAGGTAACAATAAGTAATGACGGAGAAAATCCCCTCCCTGACGGGAAAGATTTTCCCGCTGGGTGTCAGACAGTTACGTTGCTGACGTGCTGATAAAGAATAATGAACCTTCATTGCCATTGGACCGGCAATATCTGCTTTCAAAGGGGGGCAGATGTACCGCGTTGAGGCACTCCCTCTCAGGCTACGGGAGTTTTCCAGCCACCCGAAGGCGATCGTTGCAGGCTCACCGATCATTTAAGAAACAGGATGATTCTTAAAGCATCCTGTCAGCACGTCAATCAACAACCAGATCGTCAGACTTTTTGATTTGCCCGCCGGGCCTTGCGCGACTGGGTAACCGCTTTGTCATTCAGCATCCCCTTGCAGACCGGATAGTTCACACAGCCCCAGAATGGGGAGGTTTTCCCCTGCCGCTGTCGCATCCGACCACCACAGTTCGGGCAGTCCGGGGTTTTTGGTAATGTCAGATGAAAGGGCTGGGCTTTACCCCGTTCCACCAGATGCAACAGCCACTGCGCCTGTTTCTGCATAAAAACAACCAGCGATGTTTTGCCCTGCGCAATATCCTCCAGCGACTGCTCCCATAACGCCGTCATGCCCGGACTGGTCAGCACTTCCGGCAACCCGGCAATCAGTTCCCGTGCCAGCGGGGTTGCGTGAATGGCTTTCTTTTTCCGCTCAATCAGCCGGCGTTTAAACAAGGTGTCCAGAATACCGGCACGGGTCGCCTCCGTGCCCAGTCCGGCATTCTCACGCAAGACCTGCTTTAATTGCGGATCACTGACCAGACTGGCGGCATTTTTCATCGCAGCAATCAACGTACCTTCGGTAAACGGGGCCGGCGGTTTGGTCTGCAGTGACCGGATGTTAGCTCCAACAATCTGGCAACAATCGCCCTGATGCAGCACCGGTAAGGGCAAATCTGTCTCCTGTTCTGTCTGCTCTCCGGCTTCATCGGTCAACAACGTTTTCCAGCCTGTTACCACATTCACCCACCCTTTCGCCCGGAAGCGTTGCCCGCCGATATCCAGCGTCACTTCCGTCATATCCGTTTCCTGCACGGGCAGAAACTGGGCCAGATAATGCTGACGAATAAGCTGATAAACCTGTAACTCATCGGTTGTTAACCGGGTGAGGTCAAAAGCGTGACGTGTGGGGATAATGGCATGGTGGGCCGTGATTTTTTTGTCATTCCAGACCCGGGAAACCTGTTGTTCGTCCAGCCGACTGATAATGTCAGTCATGGCCGGGTCGGTTCGCGTCAGTGCCGTTAATACCACCGGAATATCCGCCTGCATGGACACAGGCAGATACCCGCAATCCGTGCGGGGGTAGGTGGTGGCTTTATGAGTTTCATACAGAGACTGGGCAATCGTCAGCACCTGACTCGCGCCCATCCCCCAGAGACGGGATGCCGTCTGCTGCAACGTGCCCAAATCAAAACAGAGCGGCGGCGGGGTTTTCTCCCGTTTTTTACTGACAGTCATCACGGTAGCCTGTGTGGCCTGCTGGCAACATTGTTGCACAGCCTGTGCCACGGCCTCCCGGGTACAGCGGTTTTCTTCATCGCCCTCCTCCGTGGCGGGCAACCATTTAGCCTGAAAGCGGACAGTGTCTTTTTCCAGATTAGCCATCACCTGCCAGTAGGGTTCCGGCACAAAATTCGCAATGTCCTTATCCCGGCTCACCACCAGTGCCAGTGTCGGTGTCTGTACCCGGCCAATGGATAAGACCTCGCCGAAACCCAGGGCCTGCGCTTTCAGGGTATACAAACGGGTCAGATTGATACCCGTCAGCCAGTCGGCTCTCGCCCGCCCCAGCCCGGCCTGATAGAGTGCTTCCGTCTGTTCTCCCGGTAAAACGGCCGCCAGAGCCTGCCGGATGCTGGTTTCATCCAGTGCCGACAACCACAACCGCCTGACCGCACCGGTGAAACGACAATATTCCAGCAACTCGCGAGCAATCACTTCCCCTTCACGGTCGGCATCGGTGGCAATAATGACCTCATCAACCTGTTTCAATAACTGCTGGATCACGGCAAATTGGTCAGCGGCCTCTTTTTTTACCGTCCATTGCCATTGAGCGGGCAGTACCGGTAGCACCTCCAGCCGCCACGGCGGGCCGAATTGTTCACCATACTGTTCGGGGGCCGCCACCTCCAGCAAATGTCCGATGGCCCAGGTGACAATGATACGGGTACTGAAGAGAAATCCCTGCCCACGCTGTTTCACCCCCAGAACGTTGGCAATGTCTCTGGCCTGAGAAGGCTTTTCACATAAATAAAGCTGCATCTTTTCCCCTCCGTTAATCGTGCTCTGTGGAACGTAACGGGGAGGCGAACGCGGAACGCTGCTTGCCCGACAGAATATCGGGATGCAGTTCACCCAACAGTTTAATGGCAGCCAGCCCTGCGGGGGTTTTCTGGGCAATATCCTGCCGGGTGACGGTAAGTGAACGGTAAGAGCGCACCAGGCCGTAAATCTGGCGGATGGCTCGACTACCGTTGTGCAGAAAGGCATCCCGCTCGGCCCGTGAAATCAGCCCGTAATGAAAAGCCTGAAACGTTTTCATCGCCAGCTGGTCATAACCAACCAGTAGCCAGACACAGCGGTAACCTAACGGGGAATGACTGTAGACCCCGATATTCAGGGGTTCGATAGAGAAAACGGCGGATAGGGTAATCTGCTTTGGCACCGCATTCAGGGTATCCTGCAAAATAACCAGACTCTGTTGGAGACTGGCGGACGCGGCTTCCAGCTTCTGCTCCAGCTTCACCAGCCAGGTATCGGCATACGGATTATCGGCAGCGGCATCCACATTGATTGTGCCCGCGCGCTTAATCACCTGCGGCATCCCCAGGATCGCCGTCACCTGATGTGTACTGCTGATTTCTTCCCGTCGGCGCCCCGCCCACAGCCGGATGGCATAGTGGGTATGCAGTTCAATCGTTAACGAGGATGTTAAGACACCGGCGCGTAAACGCGGTTGAGATGCGTTTTTTTCTTCTGCATCAGACATGCACAAAAACTCCTGTTTGGCCTTGATAAGTCAGTCAAACTATCAAGGCTAAACAGGCGGTAACTCAATGAATAACCAGTTATAAGAAAAGAGAAAAATGCAGCATTGCATGGAGCGAAGAAAAAATGTTTTTTTAATCTTTTTTGCCCCGGACAACAAAGTACGATTTTTAATCTTTTTTGCCCCGGGCAACAAAGTATGATTTTTAATCTTTTTTGCCTCGGACAACAAAGTATGATTTTTAATCAACGTGATCACTCGGGTATTTTACCCGTGTCAGTCGTTGGCGAATGTCTTTCACCATATTGCTGACGTAAGCGGGTGAAGAAGGCGAAGCAGGGCGATCTGTTTTTTGAGGCAGCTCAACACACTCTTTTGCAGCCACTGGTCCGGGGAGTGCTATTTCAGTCTGCGCATACAGTTTCCCGTCCCGTGCCCGTTTCATCATCGTCAGCAGCCAACCGACCGGATTGCCGATTTTCCCTGCCCGTAGTGCTTTGTCCAGACAATTCAGTACAGTCTGTGCCTGTTCAGCGGGCAATGCCTGCAACTGGCTGGTCAGCATCGTCGCATCGTCCGGCTCCAGTTGTCGGCATAGTCCTTCTGGCAGAAAAACCATGGATTGGGGCTCTACGTATGTTTTTTTATTCACACTCTGTGTGAAAGAACGTACATAACAGTTCGGTTTAGCTGAACCACTATAAGACCTTGATTTCAGGCTGAGTTCGGTATCCGAATTCAGTTCAGCCTGTGTCTCTTTCTGACTTAGTCCGGTTTCCGAACCCGGCCTGATTTCCCTGAGTTCGGTTTGCTGTTTTCCTTGTTGAAGAGACTGGCGAATCACCCTTTGCTGCGGTGTTTGCACCGCATTCAGTCTTTCTTCCAGCAAGCGAATATGACTGTGGCGATGGCGCATCAACGGGTCTTCTTTGATGTCAGTCAGCACGTCCAGAGCCGTCTGGCTGATAGTGCGGTTTTTGCTGCGACAGGCTTCCGCCACCGTATCCAGCCAGTGAGGATCGAGTATTTCAGCATCACGGCAGGTCAGCGGCTCATCGTGTTGCGCATAGATATTGCCCCGTACCCGCCCGTGCTCATCCCGGATACGCTTGCATAAACTCAGCCAGCCGGTTATTCGCAGCATCAGTAACACCCGACTGACGGTTTCACGTGAGGCCTTGCCTTTATAGGGGGACGCCAACAGGACCTGCAATTCGTCATAGCTGGGAAATACGGCACCTTCATTATTCAACGCATACAGCCGGATCATCATCCAGCCCGTTTTATCCAGCGGCGACAGGCGATCATCCAGTAGCAGGCGGCGGGGATAGGCATCCTGAATATTCCCCATAAACAGCAGACCACTGCGAAGTTGTGAAACGTCATCGTCTGCGCGGTGTTCCAGACGCATTTTCATCTTAGCAACCGTGTGTGCAATTATGCTGTCTGCTGACAGGTTTATCATGATCCTTGATCTCCGGCCTTGGCTTTTAAATTGAGTCGGTAAAAATAATGTCAGGGCTGCACCCTGTGACGTTGAACAGGATGCAGCATGACACGACTTCAATACGGACTATTTACGAATTTCATTGTTATAACGTTCATGGAGCATCAGCTCCCACGATTGCCCGTTATCACGGCTTAACAACCGCCAGAACAACCCCACATTGATTTTCAGATACCCGGTCCCTTTTTCTTTCAACCGGACGTAATTGCGCTCGCCCCGCTGGTAGCTGCTCACCTGATATTGCGCCTTGCTACGCAGTGACAAGGGCGTCGTCAGTGGCACATTCAGGCCGGGCATGATTTCGGTTAATTTTGCTGACATCGTTTCCTGTTCTGTTGAGGGTTAACGGAGGGCTTTCAGGCCTGTTTTTTGACCGGTTCCGATGCATCGCCCTGCTGCCACTCCTTCACCGCGTGCCAGACGGCCGTCAGCGAAATCTGGTGATCCGCGGCCATCTCCAGCATCATATCCAGCCCTTCGGCGCTGTCCGCATCAGCAATCTTTGCCGATTGCCAGCGCTGCCACAGGTCACGGTTTTCGTCTTCCGTCAGGGGCGAGCCCCGCCCCGGCCGCACGGTCATGCCGGCAATACGACGTCGGGCTGCAATTTCCAGACTCGACAGACCGAAAAAATAGTGCATCAGTTCAATCGAGCCGCCTAATTCCAGTGCCCGGTCAATACGTTGCATCCGCTGCTGTTCAATCCGCGCCTGATGTAAGATGCGGGCCAGATTGGCGTGATGAATATGAACGCTCAGCACCGATACCGGGCTGTTGCCCAGATAATGCAAATCCTCAATCGTCAGGTGCTGCAACATCAGCATTTCAGCGGGTGCCAGCCCCAGTGCCTCACAACGGCGGATATAGCCGTTCTTCAAATCCATCACCAACTGCATCAGCAGGCTGTTGGTTGCTTGCGATAAATGATTCATCTACTTCCTCCACTATCAGGCCAGTCAAAACACAATGAATGAACAACACACGGAAAGCAGGCATCTTGTACGGGTATCACGACATCGTTATATTCTCCCGCGTTATCTGGCGTTGAAGTTCACGCAAACGCCGGAGTACCCGGATAAGACGCAGGAATTTCACCGTCTGGACATCATCCAATAACGGCACGTCCCCCCGTCCCGCAGTGCCGAGCAGAACGGCTGTCAGCGTCAATTCCGTGGGCGCAGCCACCTCTTCGCCGATCAGCGACAGTAATAAACGTGAAAAAGCCCGTGCTTCCTGCGCATTCACCAGACAAAAGCCTGCCGACCCTTCATCCGACACGGGCAGCAGGTCGCTGTCACAGCCCATCACTTCCGCCAGTTCAAAGGCCAGCCGGAATGCCATGCTTTGCAGATGCTCGATATCATCCTGCATCGGGGAAATGTCCCAGACAGAACTGACCGGCTCCAGACCTGTCTGGGCAAAAGACAGACATTCAACCTCAGGCGCTGGCAGGGTAGGTTCAGATGGGTTCTCCTCACTCTCCGACTGATAAGGCGGGAGCACCGGGTTATTTTTTCGGGGAGAGGGGGCCGGGGCGTGTGTTGTCTCAGTGTCAGGTTGAGCAATTATTCGCGGGTTCGATCCCGGATTTTGCACCCGAATCCGGCTGACATTATCCGGCTCAGTGGCTTCCGGCACCGACACGACGTCAGATGCAGTGGCCTGTCCGCCAAAGAGCTGCCGGCGGTTGCTTTCTTTCGGATCCAGCTCCAGTATCCAGCGGTCATAATTGAGTTGCGGATGTGGCAGGGCCTGCAATAAATCGCCAATCAGTTCATCGCGGAACATCGCCGGCGACCAGATCTCCGGGGCATCAAACTTACGGCAACAGGTTCCAAAGATTTCACCGAAGGTCGAAACCGGTTCCGGGTTTATCGTGGTGGCATACTGTTGCCAGACGGCATCGGCATCCTGCCGTAAGGCCAGCAAGACCCGGACTTGCCCGATGCTCAGTCCCGCATTCAGCAGGTTCGGCATCCACGGGTACAGGTACTGCACCGTATCTTCCATCCGGCTGATATAACTGCGACTGACAGGAAAACCTGCTTCACCCAGCAGCACAGACAACTCATTTTGGGTGATTTTCTGCTGTTTCTGCGCCTCATACAGGGTCCGGGCCTTGCAGACACCTAACGCTTTTTCAATAAAACTGAGATCGCCCCGCAGTTCATTTTCCGCCAGATGCCCGATGACACACTGCAACCGTCCCGGCCACGGCTTAAACAAACAATGCACCCGATAGAAGCGCTCATCCCCGGTTTCCTGCCACAACTCGGACAGTATTTGATAGCGCGTATTCCCGCCATCACTGAAGATATAAACCTCATCGCCCTCCGGATCGCGGGTGACTTTCGGCACCGTATCCAGTCCACGGGCTTTGATCGAGGCTTTGATATCGTCATAGCGCGGGTTGCGGCTGGTCCGGGGGTTGTCCGGATTGGGGCGTAGCTGATCCAGTGTCAGGACCATCGGCATTTCCGCCATCGGCGGGCTGTCATTGAGTGTGGCGACGGCCTGCCGCCCCTGCTGCAACAAGGCATGACCTAAATTCAGTGTATTGCGTCCCATCGGTTACCTCCCGCTGCCAGCGAAATCCGAAAAACGGGTATATTGCGCCTCAAACCGCACACGTACCGTGCCTGTCGGTCCCTGTCGCTGCTTACCGATAATAATTTCGGCAATACCGATATCCGGCGTGTTCTCGTGATAAACCTCATCGCGGTAAAGGTGCAGGATCAAATCCGCATCCTGCTCCAGTGAACCGGAATCACGCAGGTCCCCATTGTTAGGGCGTTTATCGGAACGGTTTTCGACTTGTCGGTTAAGCTGGGACAGCGCCAGTACCGGGCAATCCAGTTCTTTGCCTAACGCTTTCAGGCTGCGGGAGATGTCGGCAATTTCCTGTGTGCGGTTTTCCTGTCCGGGTGCGCACATCAGCTGGAGGTAATCCACCATAATCAGGGCCGGTTGACCGTATTTGCGGGTATAACGGCGGGCACGGGCGCGTAATAAAGCGGGAGTCTGGAGGCTGCAATCATCAATAATCAGCCGCTGATCCCAGCGAGAAAACTGCTCCAGACTCTGGCTGATGCGCCCCCACTGTTCATCATCCAGCAGGCCACTGCGCAATGCTGTTAACGCCACGCCGCCTTCCATCGCCGACAGACGGAGCATCAGTTGAGCTGTCGGCATTTCCAGACTGAAAATCTGGACCACCGCATCATCCCGCTGCCGCAGGGCACCGAGGCAACAGGCCAGACCCAGTGCGGTTTTGCCCATTGAGGGGCGGGCAGCCAGCAGGATAAGGTCGCCCGGCTGTAAGCCACAGGTCATGTCATCCAGCACCTGAAATCCGGTCGGTGTTCCGGTAACCTCGAATGGAAGATAACGGGCATCATTGAAGTCCAGCACACATTGGTTGCTATCGTTCATGACATGGGAAATGGTACTGTAGCCCTTTGGCATCTGCAGGCTGCCATCATAGTTAAGGATAGCACGTACATCTTCATACGGCCCCACCCACCTGTGCGGACAGAGTTACGCTGATTTGTTTTATATACCAGTTCTTTCTGTTTGTCAGAACATCATTCGGATAATCATTTTTAATATTCAAGTCAGACAATTTGACCGAAGCCGTCAGAGCGGAGCCATTTCGTTTCACCTCATTACCTGTCGGGCCAAATGTCTTATTCCCGCTAGCCTGAACATTATTTTTCACTGCATCAGTGAAAGAGAAGTTATCCGCATTGAGTGCAGCATAAAACTGTGCCAATGACACCGTGCAGGTCATCTCCAGCGAGCGTTAATCACGCTCAGTCCAAGCTTTCTCCATTTCAGCCAGATTCAGCATCAGCATCTCTCCAGACATTAAACTGGAGGTATTGCTATTCCAGTCACTGCCGCGGATAAAGGTCAGCCCGCTATCACTCAGTTCGTGACGCAAGGATTCCTGAGCCATCAGACAGAATGATTGGGTAATATAGAAGAACTGATAGTAGATAGCGTTCAGCTTACCACGCATCCAGTTATACAATTCCCGATTGGTGAATTTACGCTGTAACAATTCCAGCTGTTCGCAGGTATGCTGGTGCTGAGTTTGCAACGAGTTGACCTGCATCACGGCCGCCTGCCGACGGATGCTCATGCCCGCAAGCCGTGCAGCAATCTGGTTGATTTCTCTCTGTGCACTGTCACGTTGGATTTCCCATTCCTGACGACGGCGGTACATCTCCGACCGGATGACTTTGTCACCCGCCAGATTTATGGCTGACAAATTCAGTGATATCTTGGCGGCGGAGTCATGGCTCTCTCCCCCCAACGACTAACCAAATGCGTTCTAAAATCGAAGCAAACGACTACAAAAATTATATCTTAGGCTTCATTTTTCATAACTTTTTTTCTGATAAGCAAATTCAGTTCTTAATCCAAAACGAATTTGATGAGCAATCGCTCAAAGATTTGAATGAGGGCGATAGCGACACCCTCAAATACATTCAAAACGAATTAGGTCACTTCATCGATTATGACAATCTGTTCTTAACTTGGATCAGTAATGGTAAAGATTTCGACATTGCTTATGTACGTGATGCGTTACCTGCCTTTACACTCCACCAGCAATGTATGAATTTGCTGGTGGAGATGCAATATTAGCGACGGCATTGGGCAGATACAGATTTGCCCAGTTGCTAAACACTGCGCTCTGGAGACTTTTTCACCAACTCCAGTTCTATCATAACTACGGTAAGGCGTTACAATACTGAATTCGTCAGAATAGATGAAAACGACTCTAACGTCTCTGTACCCTCAGCTGGTTTTATCCTGAGTTCACCTTCCTCTGATACCAGCGCGAAACAGCTGACATCAGGGTTTAACTCCATCAATTTGGACATTCTTTTTAGTAAGTAAATTATCTTCATTCTCTTCAGCGTGATTTCAAACCTCATATCGCGCTGCGCTGCCTGTTCAATATTGACAATACATATACTGGTGTCTTCTGCTGCCTGATGAAGCAGCACGAGATCTTGGTCACTGCGCTGTCGTGACAGGTTGGCTATGCCGGTATCAGAAAACCGGATGATTGAATCCTGACCCCGATCATCTATCGTAATATGTTGGTAATGAGCCAACACTTCGGGGTTAGAAAACCAGTAATACGATTTTTCTGAACGTCCGGTAATAGCCAGCCTATCGATGTCCGCTAGCTGCGGCAGGTGGATTTTTGTTCCCGGAGGAACTTGCCCTACCTGCAATACCAGCCTCTCCGGTGTTCGGTTAACAAAACGGTAATTCCCCACTACTCGGGAGGAGCCGGATTCTCCTTCACTGATTTGCCACAAATCTCCGGTAGTCTGGTCATGGACATAACTGGCCTCCTGCCCGGCGACCTGCCCCAGATAATGCAGAACATGATCCGAGTTAAGTATACCGGCGGAACGAAGCGTTTTCTTTTCTTTCGGCAGATACCACGCAGGATAACCATGCTCAGAAAACAGTCTAACGGCTTGCGATAATTCAGCCTCATTGCTGAGTGCCTCAATGGCAGAGGCAATTTGACTGTCCGAGCGATCCTGCACATGCCAGGCAATCAGCACCGGACGGTCTGTCATCTTGGCATCAGCTGACAGCAGTAAGACCGCTCCATCCGGGGTTTCCAACCGGAGTGTATTGCCCTGACGAACCACACTAGAGTATTGATGGCTGGCCCGGAGCCAGGGTTTCGCCGCGGCAGGTTCCCCAGAAAGCACCCGCTTTTCACTCAATTTAAGGTCAGTCTCCGTCGACAGAGGCTGGCGATATAACTGATGGTTGTCAGTGTCAAAAATCCATGCCTGCCTGCCATCTTCCGCTTCCGCTAAACCAAGATAGACCAGAGTGTGTTCTGTATTGAGCCCAACTCTGCCCTGCACCACCAAATCTGCCTTACTGTCATACCAGGCACTGACGGGTTTTCCGTCTCTGTCCTGCAACCCCAGTAGCAGCAGGGTACTGAACTTATCTGGAGTATCCCGTGCCAGCTGTCTCAGTGCGGCCATCAGACCCTGCTGGTGAGGTTGCAGCAGCCAGTCTACCGTCACCCCGATCAGACGGATACTGCCCTGATCGTCTGCCAGCCACAACTTCCCACTGCTGGAGAGTGCAACCAACTGCTTGTTCACGATGGATACGGATCTGATATCATCAACTGACACTTTGCTGGCCGGGGTGTTGGATAGGCCATTATCCTGCTGAAAATAAAGACTATGTCTCTGATGGCTGTAAAAATAATAACCCGGTTTATCACCGGCCGTGGTGAAAACGCGGGTGAAATCCTCCGTTAGGGTCAGCAAGTCCGGATTTTTCTTTTTCAGCTCAGCCAAGATGTCGGCATCCTCCTGATCCGGATTTATCCGATTCATTCTGACCACATTTTGCAGCTGTTTTCCATCAGTCTGTAACCAGTAATGTCTGTCCACACCCGCGACTTTCCCAGAAAGGCTGATCATCTCCGCCGGGCTGCTTTTTACCTGACGCTCCGGCGCGCAGAGCTTGACGGTTAACCTCTGCGTCGCTGCCTGTGGTGCCAGCAGACCATTAAACTCACCGTCATTGGAACCGAGAAGAACAGGCAACGAGATTTTTTTACTGACTTCATCCAGAGTCGCCAGCATGGTCGTATTCCCGTCAACTGCCACTAGTTTCAGTGCTTCCTCTTCCACCTGATAAGTATACGAGATAAGGTTTTCATCCAGCTGCTGTTCCACTACAAACCAAAGCTGGTCATTGCCTTGCATCACGTGACTGCTGATTTTCCCCTGATCACTTTCCGGAAACATTATAGGCAGATACTGCCGCAGAACTTCGCCACTAACAATATCCACTTGCCAGAGCGTGGTATCCCGGTAAAACCACGCCTTATCATCCTTAACGCTCGCCAGCTCTACATTGTTGAGAAAATCTGCTGCGTCAGGGACGTTAGTGTAAATCATACGATCACGACCGGTTTCATAGAATGCACGGCCGACAGGACGGCTTTCCTGTGGTGAGTGTCGGTAGTTTTCCACCACTACATATGGCCTGTTGTGATGATCAGAATTGCTTAACTGCCTGAGATGATCATGCAAAGCCTGAAGGCTGTTAAATCGCTCAGCATTCGTTTCAATCTCTTTTATCTGCCACTGCTGATTCTTTTCGTCCTGCTTGACAGAAAATACCCCTGCATTATTTATCAGGGAAATATTAACCGACGTTTCAGGCAGGGTTATCTTTATATTACCAATATGCAGTTGTCTGTTATCTTCTTTGTTGAAACTGGGGTTATCATCAGAATGGATATGACGGGCATCCAGTACCCAATGGGTAGCGGTGTCATTCCCCTGTAAGGACAGAGAGACACCCTCCTGCAAGCTGATACGGTATTTGCCCTTTCCGCCAGTCAACCAGTAGGACAAGATCCCGTGAATATCTTTCGGTAACTGCTGGATGACAATATCCCGGTCTTCATCGTCCAGAATAATGTCAACCGGTGTTTCAACAAATTCTGGCTTTATACGGCGTACCACGCGTTCTGAGGGAAAAGCATAAAAATCAAAGTCGAATCGTCCGTCTTTTTCCAGTCGTCGCAGAACGTCAAATCCCCGGTCGTTGCGAGCAGTGACGAAGGGCAGGGTCATATATTCGTAATTAATGTAGGACTTCATGGTAACGGGCAAGATCAATATGTCTCGGCTTCTGGGAGAGAAATGGAAGTCGATCTGCGCCTGTTTGTAGCCGATGCCTTCACGGATATTAATTGCCTGTTTTTTATCAGTATTAGCTGGCCTGCCGGGCCACCAGCCAAAGTAATTACTCCGGCCTGAACCCCATGAATAAGTTGGGTCGTTGCGATAGAGATACTGGCTGTCAAAAGTCAGATTACCATGGCGCAAATCGAGCTGACGGATTACTGCGCCGGGGATTGGTTCCATCACCGTATAACGACTGCCATCTTGTGCCACTTTTTCCGCCTGCCGGTATCCACCCTGCTGATAAGCTGCTTCCAGATCGGCAAAATAATTGCCTACCGCCCGTGCATCAGTGGCTACCCTGCCGAACGCTTCGGCCAGAGCCGTAAAACCAATACCCAAACCAGCCAGTGGCACTGCCAACGAAGAGGCAAAACCAGCAACAATCGGGGCACCTAAGATCCCAGCGCCAATACCCACACCAGTTGTCACCAGGCCAGCACTGTCAAACGCCAGCTGAGTACCATAAACAGCCTTATGGGATTCATTCTGTGCATGCGCCAGTTCTAGGCTGTCCAGTATCACACTGGCGATATTTAACCCCACTCCGACACCCGTGCTGACATGGGACAGCGATGAAAACAGGCTGCTGGTCACTCCCCGGCCTTCACTGGCCACCGCTCTGTACAAACTGGCGAGTTTAGCGCCGTCCTCCAGCGCACCATGAGCCATCTGCGCCAAGTTAACATAAGTGTGCACCTGTAGTGCGGTCTCTAACGTATTAGGCACCTTATCACTGGACACGGTGGTGCGATTTCTATCGGCAAACCATGGGATCAGAGTCTTAACCATAAAGGCGGTATTCAGTCCATGAACAGCATCTGCTTCGAGGATACCTGTGCGCTGGGTTAGTTTCCCTTTGGTATACTCGTGCGTTTTTCTGACAGTCTCGAGCTCTTTATCATAAGAATGAATAAAATCCATAATACGTTGGTCATCCGTCGCGAATATCCGGGGAGGAAGCTCAGACCGTACCCTATTAGTAAACCATAAAGAATAACTTCCGGGCCGGGACTCATCCTCCCTGAGGCTGCCCAGTACTGGCAGCCATTCTTCTGCGGACAGTGCATTTTTGCTGTACAACTGCTCCATGGCCTGCTGAAAATCTTCTGCACGATTAAGCATCGCCAGCAGCCTGATATCAATCTGCTCATTGTCTGGATTATTTTCCAGTGGTGGATTAACCATATCCCTTATAGGAACTGATTTACCTGGTGTTACTGTTCTTACCTTCTCCGATATACTATTCTCCGGATCAAAATAGCGGACAAAATGTGGTAAATGGAACTTCTCAGACTCTGGTAAGCCCTTATTGATGAGATCTATCACTCCGACATACAGTTCATCCTGTAACGTTTTTTCTTTGCCTATATCGCGGTACTTGTCGAACATCTGTAACATGTCCTTGCCGATACTGCCCTTCCCTTCCGGTTCGTAACGTGCAGCGACGTAGAAGGTTTCAAAGAACGAGTGATAGCCGTTATGGATCATGAAGGCGGCATTGGCCATCTGGAAGTTCCAGTATTCCTTTACACTCAACGCACCATCAAACAATTCCGGTAAGACATTGCTGACAGTCTGGGTAGTTCCTGAAATTCCGCCTATAAACGGGGTGTCCAGGTCATTCATGTAGCGCGTGGCTTTATTTTCAGGGTCAGGTCGGAATTGGTTGTAGCTACGGTACTTATCGTCCTTGATTAGGTACGAACCATCATGATATACCCGCTCTTCAGGGCGAGTATTGAGGAGCAGATACGGGTCTGGCTGATTCAGCCGATTATTGATTATGACCTTGTTTTCACCGTTTTCCGGCATCAGCTCAGCATGGGGATTTATCGGGACTGCACGCTTGGAATAGCTATCGGCTACCGGGCGTAAGACATGGAACAAGGCCTGTTTGCGCAGGCTTCTGCCCTTATTGCTTAACAGCGCCTCTCGCGACTTTTCAGCTGTCAGATCCTGTTGTACCTCGTTGCTCTCAAGGCTCTCGGGACCAGCCAACAACAAGGCGAGTAGCTTTTTGTTCACCGAACGCTCAACTTCGGTATGATTAAAATCCTGTTTTTTCGGGTTGTTTGGATGCTGTTGGTTGATCCGCTGGATTTCTTCTTCGATGGCCTGAATGCGCCATTGTTCGTACTGCTGTGCCAGTAACTCCTTAAATTGGGCGATGTCACTTTGCACATAGTTATTTTCTAGGATCTTGTCCACCATCTTGGAGGAGAACACGAGAGTATTCAATTTATTCGCCAATTTGAACAATAGTGGGTCATTTTCGATGTTTTCCCAGACCGAAGTGGCAAATTCCTTTTCCCACAACACCTTATTCAGGTTATTACCCTTGATATCGCGCGTTTTGGCATTGAAGTTCTTCGACTCCAACACCGCTGCGGGGGTGATGTGGTTGCGTTCGAGCAAACGCACCAGTTGCTGCTCGAACACGTTGCGTTCTCCGCTGTCTTCAAACAAATGGCTGGCTTCCACACCATTGTCTCGCAATAGATCCAGCTTCTCGAAAAATGCGGCGTTGTATTGATACAATTCGACGGTCTGCGTCTGAGTCAAGTGCTTACTGTCGATCTTGTCGCCTTCAACGCTTATCTTCAAAAAGGGCGTTGCGGACAGGTAGGTTTCTCCCTGTGGCATTTCTAGCAAGTACTGGCGATCGGCAAAACCAACCGAGCGTTCCAGCTCATGGATATTAGTGAAAAGCCCATCACGATCCGGGTCATAACTGTTATTGCGAAAATCCTCCAAGCTTGTAGTCCGGAAGCTGGTGATATCAGCATTCTGGTTGATTAAGTCACTCAAGGTGCTAGCCAATGGAAACTTATCGGATCTGCTGGACACCTTAATTCCTATTTGGTTCGGTACCTTGCGGTCAACGTTGCTCAATAATATTTTGCGATCGTTATCCAGAAAATGCTCCTTGAGGCCTTCGCGCTCGGAGTTTTCCGAAACCAGATAGTTAGCGAAAAACTTCTCGACGAATTTGATTTTGACCAGTACTGAGCGAATTGGTGCATAGGTCGGGGAGCGCAAGGATGGCTCATACTTGAGCCGGTATTGTTGTTGCCAAGCCAGGGAGCGGGCTGGAGTACCAAAGGAAAAGTTGAATACCCTGCCCTCCGGCACGACCAGCCTGCCATCCCTCATGAAGAAGTCCTTGAAGCGTCCATCGGGGCTGGTATCAACCAGAGCGACACTCATGCGGATGTATCCAGGACGTTCCTCCATCATTAACAGTGAAACATTTACCGGCAGATTATCGGAGGTCTGGGGTATTTTGGTCAGCTTGTTGAGGGCCTCAACTTCTTCCGTAGGGGTTGCCTTGAGAAAGTCGTTGTAGCGAGTTTTGACATACTTGTAGGCCTGCAGATTGGAAAAGTGCTTCACGTATTTTGAGCTTAACTTTTCTAAAATGCTCTTCACGTCTTTTGAGTTTAACTCGGGGTCAACCTTCTCCTGTATAGTGAGTTGCTGTTCCAGAAGCGGTTTCAGAAACTTTTCCTGAGACGTGATCTCGGTATCTAACTGAGCCTGCTTGTCTGCTGCGTTCTTCCTCAGAGTCTCCGCATCCAAGGGGAGATCATCACTGAGAATATTCAAGGCCTTTTTCCTAGCGTTGTCAAAGTGTGTTATGGCTGACTGCTGCGTTCTGTATATCCGGATATCGCGCTCCAGTTGCAGCTTGTAGGCCTCTCTCGCCGGCGTGTTAGGTCGTTTGTCCAGCTCCTGCCGGCTTCTCTCTAGTGTCTGCAAATGATCCTCGATAGAAACAGGATTTTCCTGCATCTGAAAATGCTGTGCGGCCAATACACTCAGGGTACTCTGCTGCATTTCTTGCAACCGTTCATTTACCTGCTTGATATAGTCGGCACGAGCGTCGGCATTCATGTCAAACCATTCAGTCTGACGACCCGCC
Source organism: Xenorhabdus sp. PB61.4 (assembly GCF_963894935.1). Lineage (NCBI taxonomy): Bacteria > Pseudomonadati > Pseudomonadota > Gammaproteobacteria > Enterobacterales > Morganellaceae > Xenorhabdus > Xenorhabdus sp. PB61.4. The sequence continues at coordinate 9,678 of NZ_CAWQJR010000188.1, read as the reverse complement.
GCCTTGATCTGTTGATCGATCAGAGTATTGAGCAATTCTTCGAAGTCTTTGGACATATAAATCATTCCAGTAATCCTTTGGCTGTTTTTGAGCAAAAATCAGTCATAATATCTAAAGATATCTACCTAAACAGAATTGATAATTATTATCATTATCAATAAGTAATTACAAGCATCAATTAATTTTTTATAAAATAATTATATGTATGAATCAGTTAGTTGACTTATAGCGATGATGTCTATTATCTTGTTGTTTTGGTTTGATTTATTGTCTGATTATGACGCTAAAGGCTTTATAACGACCTTAGCCGGTTCTGAAAAGTAGTGGGATAAATCCCCGCCATATGTCTGTCAGTTCACCAATAAACATCACGATATTAGCGATATCGGTTTTGGGCAGTTTTTTGAAGAAAGCATCATCAAGTTTTTCAACCCAGTCATAGAGTAGGCTCCAGTATTGTTGGCCTGCTTCAGTTTCCCGGAGACTAAAACCGGGGTTATTATCATTATCTATAGCAGAATCATATTAATGCTTGGGTGTCACGCAGTCTGCTATCCATTACGCCTTGATACGGCTGAAAATGACTGCCCAAAAAAACACTAAGGCCCCCCAACGCTGACGCTCAGGCTCGTCAGGCTTTTATCGAACGCATCGGCCACTATGAGTAAGCGAGGAAACCGGTTGTTTATCTGGATGAAAGCGGTTTTGCCCAGTCGATGCCCCGCACACACGGCTATTCGGCGAAAGGACTGCGCTGCTTCGGCACACACGATTGGCAGGCCAAAGGCCGTATTAATGTCATTGGCGCTATCCTCAAAAAGACCTTCGTGACCTTAAGCTTATTTTCTGGAGACATTAATGCGGATGTTTTTTATGCTTGGATGACACAAGATTTGCTGCCCAAACTCCCAAACGGCGCCATGATTGTCATGGATAATGCCCCCTTCCATAAACGGCATGACACGATAAAAGCGATAGCAGACCACGGTTGCCTGCTGGAATGGTTACCCCCTTAGAGGTTACTCAGTATGTTTTCTGCGCAAAAGTAAGACCAGAAACGCCAGATTGACGAACCGAAGGCTGGTATTCAAATTCCCCTCGCAGTTCTTCCACAGCCGTTGGCATTTTTCCAGCCAACCCAATGAACGCTCAACGACCCACCGCTTTGGGATCACCTTGAAAATATGAAGTTCACTGCGCTTGGCGATCTCAACGGACACACTCAGAATATGATGTACATCATCCGCGAAAGTTTTTCCCGTATAACCGCCATCGGTCACACCAGTGATCGTCACACAGCCCGGCAGCGGTTTTGATGAACGTGTGTTCCAGCAATATCAGCTCCAGTGAACCGGTATACAGAAAAATTTCAGTAAAAGAAGATAATTCAACTGGGGACACAGTGTGAACCGTGGCCGGTTGGCAATTATGGATGAGATTAATAGATCTTCATCGTCATCAAACTGACGATATCTGCTTCCAAAGGGACACAGATGTATCACTCCGTAGTGTACTCCCTTTCAGGCTACAGGAGTGTTACTGTCGCTGCCCGAAGGTGATCCTCACAAGCGACCGGATCATGGATAAGTCTGACTACGCTAATAAACAGAAATCATCAGGTCAATGGGTAATTCATCTCCCAGGACAAAAAATAATGTCAGAAGCACGACGAAATTTTTTGGAGTCAGGGAGAGGCTGTCAATACGCGGTGATCCGTTCAGGCCGTGTGGTCTAGCACGTTTATGTCCAATTACGGACAAGATTGATAGATTATAATGTGAACCTATCACTAAAACTCCCAGTCTGTGTGAATGTGAAGTTATTAAATTCGTAACACGTATCTGCCCCAAAATGTGTTACACACTACTCCTGTTAAAAAAGTTAAACTGGATAAGGTCACCTAGAAAATCTAATGGCTAATTAAAAGAGTTAATAAGAAAGACTCAACTAATTGGTTTTATGGTGCATAACCGAAACACAACGTAAATGTTCACTATAATAATGTGTTAAGGTTAAGTTGGCTATTCACTCATTATGGACATTGCCAGAAACGGATATTTAACACCACGGCGTGCTAGCCAATGGGAAGTTCAGCAATAACCTATTCATAAGTCATCTGAAAAAATTATCAACGGCATCATTCCACTCGTGTCCCGAAATAGACCACTCCTGATTAATTGGGGGTGGAAAGCTGCTCCGGCAGTATCCATTTTTTGTATCGAAGTTAAATACACCGTGTGGATAACCATTGATCAAAAGCACACATTTCCTGCTGTCTTCTGACCAGCCAATCTTTACGTCAGATGGAATTTGCCCGTCTGAAATTTCTTCTGCATTGTAAATATGCAGAGCATCCTGAATGGGATTGCCATCAACAGTTTCATCAAGAGCATAGAAATACCCAGTTTCTCCATCGTCTTCAAACACTGCAGCAAATGAACCTTCCGGAGAGAGACTTTCTATCACCTGCGCTTCACCAACAATGAGTTGAGCCTGAACCGTAACCAGTATTGTCATTTTGAATCTCCTTATAATTTATACCTGTGTACTCTCCAATATTGCAGGTTTCAGTGTAAATAACTAGGACTGTATTAGCCGCGACTTGATCTGACGTTATCCTACGGTAGGGCACGATTAAATTTGACGGTCGGCTATGAGCGAGGAGCGGACCTAACATTGTGTTGCGTCGAGCAATGAGAGCCAGTCACGGTGTGCGCCAGTACTCACAAGGTTATCTGAGCTGACTTATCCCTAAATAACGTGACAGATTTAGAGACCTTCATGGGACTTATCCATCAGCCCCATATAAAATCAGGCTCACGTCAGCCGACGGGGCTTATTGTGTGGCCTGATGATTCTGGACACTAACCAAGGGTGATAAACTTCACTAATACAAATGTGGTATTCAATGAAAAATAGACAAGATTTTCTCCTGAATTCAAATGCGAAACATCTGCCCTTGTAGTTGATCGTGGTTATTTTATTGCTCAGGCATGTGAGAATATGGGGTGGGTCAAACGGATATGCGGCGCTGGGTAAATCAGCTCATCAGTTTGGGGTGGCGTGGCACCTGTTGCCGGTACAGCTGTGATATCACAAAACCCGATCGTGGTTGAACAAGTGGAAAAGCATGAGAAGTCTATTGCTCTCAAAGGTGACTTGCTACAAGCTATGAAGCAAGCCATCGGGCAGGCAGTGCGAAAAGAAGGCGATATCGCCAGAACGTTACTGAAAAACCCGCAGGTGATGGCAAGTTATGCTGAGCTGATTTTTGATATGATGAATAAAAATAAAACATGAATGTATAAAGTATATGTTGGCTATAGACTTTTTACGCTTAAAAATGAGATAAAAAATGGCATATGATGATGAAGACCTAAAATTCGCTAAGGCTCAGGCAAAAGAAATATGGAAGATACTTGATTATGTTCGAGGGGCATCTCCTATATCTAACTATCGTTCATTAGCGTATTCAATCTTCTTCATACGCTATCTTCAATCCAATACAGGCCAGCATTTTGAGGCAGCAAGGTTCGATTCTTTTAATGTCATTGTCAGGTATTCTTACGAGCTGATAAATTACGCTGCTCAACTTGGAATAATTCATAATGAAGTATCTAGTTTCCTGTGTGATTACTTAGAAAACACACTACGTTCATTTGACAATATTGATGAATCTTTTGTTCGCCATGCAATAAAAGATGGGCTAATAAATAAGAACTCTTCCATAGCATCGCTTTCTCTGTCTGAACTAGATTTACTGTTTGCAGAGAATGAAGGTAAATCAGGTAGTGAATTTTATACTCCTAGAGACGTAAACCACTTGGTCACAGCAATTGGATTGAGTTATCAACCAAAGTCAATATGTGACCCGTTCGCAGGTGCTGGAAATACCGCATTTTCTTTTGCCAATATAGGTTCAGAAAGAGTTCGCATTGACACTCAAGAAATTAACAAAGATGCTTACTTTAAACTAATAATAAGCAGAATCATTAGGCATATAGAAGGTCGAGACTATTTTGGCGACTCTTTATCGCAACCAATCTATCAGAAAAATGAATACGATCTAATCGTTTCTTTTCCACCTTTTGGCATGAAAATTCCGAAAGCTACTCGGGATAATATCAACTATAAAGCGCGTAATGAGTGGCTAGATATAGCCGGAAATTTGCCAGAAAGTAGAAGTGACTGGTTTATAACTTTATCAATGCTGCCAGCCCTTTCTGAGGGAGGTAAGCTATTGGTCGGTATGTCCCTTGGGGCTTTAACAAGAACAGGCTCGGAGGCCAGGGTTCGCCAGTATTTAGTCTCTCGTGGGATTATCGAACAAGTAATTCTACTACCTAAAAATATCCATTACTCGACGTCTATCTCAACCGTGCTTCTTGTTCTCAATTCAGGATCAAGCAATATAAACAGCAGAAGAATTAAATTTGTCGATGCCTCGCTGTTTTATGAGCCTACTCGAGGTCGAAATGTTCTCACGCCAGACAATATCAATGAGATCGTGGAGGCTTGTCATAACGATGGCAGATTTAGTATTAGCTCACATCTTAGCCAGATTGCAGAGAGAGATTTTAATTTAGATCCTTCACTTTATGTACGTAAGGATCTAAAAATTAGTGAAATTACTGTGAAGAATTTCAGAGGTTACTCCGACTTTAAAGTTCCAATGCATCCCTGCTTGAATGTATTAGTTGGTGAGAATGGTGCAGGGAAAACCTCAATATTAGAAGCCATAGCATGTGGACTTGGTCCTTTTCTTACCGCTATGCCTGACGCAAAAGGAAAACTGATAAAAAAATCAGATATTCATATAAATTCAAAAGGAATAGCTAGCTATGCTCGTATATCTATTGAAACAACATCAAGTCTGAGTTGGGATCTCGTGGCAAAGGGGACTGATGTTTCCGAGCCTCCTAAAATCGGAACGACGGCACTCACTAGTTATGCTAGTCATCTTGTAGATAGTCAGTCTGAATTTCCACTGCTTGCTTATTACGGGACTAACCGCGCTCTTACTTCTACAAATTCTAAAGTCGCAATAAATCCATTCGAGAAAGAAATTCGTGGGGAAGGTTACGACTCTGCTCTGGATGCTAAGGTAAACTACGGCATCATAAAGAACTGGTTTTCAAAAATTGAAGTTGATGAGCTTCGAAAACGAGATGAGCTAAAAGACCACAAATTTATTCACCCAGCTAAGAGACTTGTTTCCGAGACTGTTTACCAAATCGTAGATCGAGCTACGAGCTTAGAGTTCGATAAAAATAGCAACGATGTTGTGGTGCATTGGAAAAATGAAAAGAATGAATCCGTAAAACTTACCTTGGAGCAATTGAGCGAAGGCTATAGAAATATGGTTGCTCTTACCATTGACTTAGTGAGACGCGCCTATTTGCTTAATCCTTCTAGTTCTAGCCCATTAGCAGTTAACGGAATAGTCTTAATTGATGAAATTGAGCTTCACTTGCACCCGAGATGGCAACAGAAGATTCTGAATGATCTTACTCACTTGTTTAAGAGAATTCAGTTTATTGTTACTACACATAGTCCTCAGGTCCTAACAACCGTAAAAGCCGATTCTATTCGCATTGTTTCTGCCGATGCTATCGAAGCAAAGTTATTAAAAGGGACTAGTACTTACGGCTCTGAAAGCTCAAGAATGTTGGAAGATGTTTTAGGTGGCAGCATTCGGCCTCAACACCTTGAAATTGTTAAGAAATTAAATCGCTATACGAAATTAGTAGAAGCCGACCAATGGGATACAGATGAGGCGTTAGAGCTCAAAAAAGTTTTATACCAATGGGGTGGGCAGACAGAAGCGGAGCTACAAAGACTAGAAACAGATATTCGTATTCGTGAGTTCGAGCGTGACAATGAAAACGATCAATAAAGGGGGAGAGCCCAATCGATTTGGTGCATTCAGAGCTGCGCACCCTGATGCTTTGTGGGAGAAAGGTAAATACTCAATTGGAGAAGCTTTCCGTTGTTGCAGTGCAAGATATCAGGAGACTCAGCAACAATTGCGAACAGAGCAAGGTAACTTATGTGCATATTGTGAACAGGATTTATTGTCTGGAACTAATGGGGCATTAGATGACTGTCGCATTGAGCATTTTCACCCAAAATCGAAACGAGAACCGGGAGAGCCTAATTGGGGGCTAGAGTGGAGCAATTTACTAGCAGTTTGCTGTGGCGGAAATCAAAGTAGAGTTGTTAATCCTGAAGAGAGATTTGATACTGAGCCAGAAAATTATTCTTGCGATGTACCGAAGGGTAACAAAATTTTGGATGAAATTATCTTAAATCCTCTACATTTGCCTAACTTCAATGTTTGGAAGTTTCGTCGTTCTACAGGAAAGATTTCTGTAAATGAGGACTTATGTTTATCACTAGGACTAGACGTCGAAATGGCACGCCAAACAATTGAGGAATTGAATTTAAATTCTCCGCGGCTAATGAGATTCCGAAAAACTGTTATCGATAACCTCAATAATCGAATTACAGAAAGTTTGAAACGTGGGCAAACAATAGAGCAAGCTATTAGCTCTATTGCCATATCATTATTCAGAAAAAATAGAGCAGGTGATTGGCCCTCTTTTTTTAGTGCTGCAAGGTTTTATCTAGGTCAGCAGGCTGAGCTTGTTTTAGCTCACCCAATTTAAATTACTTTTGTCCAAGGACATATCGGGCATGATCATTGCGGCATGTTTATGCCCCGAATTGTGTTACACGGGGTTTACCCCCCATTCTACTCTACTGCTTATCAAGCTTTTTGATGATATCTGAATCAAAATGCCTTAAGTTGACTTCAAGGTTTTTAATCGTAGACTGCAAATCACTATATTCTTCACTAGTGCCAATGATTACTTGCTTTCCTGACCTCTTTATATCTGCAACCTTCGTTATAAACTCTTTAAAGCTTTCGTTTTTAGCTTCTTGTTGTCTAGGCTCATCAAGAATCAACAAGCCCAAGTGGTTTGTGCTTTCCACGTTTGGTTTCTCGTCCAATGTTAACATGGAATATAAGTACGACCAGATAACGCGAATATTGTCACTAGCCGACGCTTCGGAGTTTATATCAATATCATTTAGAGTTGGCTTGTAACTTTGTTCTGAGACCCTGAAATCTTCCAACTCGTTACTGCTATATCCAAAGTCCTCTAAGTACTTAATAAAGCTTTCTCTTAGCGCTTTAAGCTTACGCCAGTCTTTTTGACTAAAACCAGTTCTTGGTAATGCTTGTAAAGCCGATTCAGCCAATTTCCAATCGTTCAAAGCACTTTGAAGTCTGCCTTTGATGTCAGATTCATCTCTTAAAGCTCTCTCAAGTAATTCGATCTCATTCTCAGTAATGAGCTCTTTCTTTATATCACTTCTTGACGGTGCTGACTTTTCATCAATAAGTATGCCCGTTTTCCAGTCCTTTCTTCCAGGTCGCTAACGATTTGTAGGCTTCCACCGCTTCTTTGGTACGCAGTCCCAGCACATACGCCAGTTGCATCACCGCCGCGACACGCCGGTCTTTTTGTTCCACCTGCTGAAAAATGTCCCAGAATGCAGCCGGTGCCAGCGCTATTTTCGTTCCCTTGCGGCTGGTATCCGCGATACCCAATGCCCGGTTACTCAGGCGGGTATTATTGGGATCAGCCAGCTTATGCTTTCCCGCCTGCGCTAAAATGGCTCGCAGCACCGACATTTCATTTTGCAGTGTCCGGTGACTGAGATTGTTGGCTTTGCGTTCAGCGATGTAGCGCTCAATATATTTCACCTTCAGGCTATCCACTTGGCGGAGTTTGATGCCATTGTCTTTCAGATAATCGAGGAACTGCCGGGCCATACGCTCACGATCCGCCACCGTAACAAAACTTCCGCCCGCCTGTCGGGCATGCGTGATCAAAACTTTTCTGAACAGCTCAACCTTTGAACGTGTCGATCCCTGCGCCATTCTCGCCTCTCCTGCTACTTTGCGTTTTTTTTATTCATTTTTAGTCGTTTTTAAAACAATTCCCTGCGTGTCGGTTCAGGTTCACCGTTCCGTGGTGCGTCAGACAATGTGTAGCAGGGCGGGATTGTGTTGAGTTATTGCAGGAGCTCGCGATGTGCTCAGCACAGCGATGACATGCTCCCCGCTCAGTGCCTGATCAGCTCAGGATGAACGCCTCATTATCTTGACGTGATTCATTCTCCTTAATCTTTACTGCATCAGCCTGCAATCAGGCAGTGGGTTGAAAATCCGATAGGACAATCGTTTAACAGGGTGGTTAATAGTCTGTTTTGCGTGGTTTCACTGAGTAATGCGACAGAACCACAACGATAACGTTGGTGCCCACCTTTGCCAATACCATGTTTTTTAATGCTCTTCGTCTGGTGACAAAATCGACATTTTACTTCTACTGTGGCCATGCATGTTATCTCGAAAAATAAGTATTATAGGTTAAGAACAACGCCTTGAATACATGACCGTAAATACGATTCGTTACAAATACTGGCTTAATTCTAAAATAATTAAGCCAGTTTCTTTCAATTATTATCAGGAATTTTTTCGTTAAATATACAATCCATTCTTAATACTCTCGGCAAGCATTCCGGGGTCTCCAATACCTCTGATATTCTTTATAAATGGAAGGTCTAGTTTATCTGCCAATTCATCAATATTGATACCATCTTCAATAGATTGCTCGAATGTCAATCTCGTTATCTGGTTCCATAAATTTCCTGCAAACCACGAGCAGTTTGTTATAGGAGTATATACCCCATTTTTCATATCTTCAGAGGTAAGTTGCATCAGTTTTGCCAACTGGTTACTTTCATCTATTAACTTAGGTATAATTTTCATTTCTATTAATTCAGGGTTTATCGCTTTGCTATCAACCTTTACACAACGCTGAAGATGGAATTTTCTCCCTGGAGAATCATTGGTATATTCTGAGTTTTTTACGAATCCATATCCTGCATGAAAAGCATATGATGTATTATCCCCTTCTTTTGCACTATTGAAGTAAATAACCCATGCATGACCAAAGCCACCTCCGCCAAAGTCACTTCCCAATACTTTAAATACTTCTTTAATTATTGTGTCTTTCTCACTCCAAGGATACTGTTGTACTATAGCCATAGCTTTTTCTATTATTGGCTTCATATTCGTACGATCAGCCGTTCGATTAGTCCGAATACATATTTGTGGGTAGCCGACACTTTCATCTCCAAATGGTTGATACTTGTCTGCCTTGATCATAATTACCTCCTTGAGATTGATATATGATGAAAAATAATTTAAATAAATAGCACGGTGTATTGTCCTCTAGATACTGAGTCTTCGTGTTATTAGAAGATTTCGTATTTTTGAATAGTGAACAACTCTTAAAAATTCGACTAAAAATAGACTATATTTTATTACGTTTTTTATTGAAGAATGTTCCATTCTTTTATTTACATTTAAAAATAGACATTACTCAATCGCAATACTTGTTCTGGTTGGTAATATTACTGACTTTATTTTTTATAATGAAATGACCACCACTGTATGACATATATTACAATTACCCCATAATGGATTAATAATGTTCAATCTGAACAATAACAAAAAAAATAATACCAAATGGTTATTATAATAATAAGAAACGTCAATCTTAAGAATTAAAACACCAAAAATCCTTGCGAAAAACATCATAA
>NZ_CAWQJR010000187.1:0-28989 GCF_963894935.1 Xenorhabdus sp. PB61.4 | reverse complement strand
AATACAGAATTTTTTATAAAAATAACCTTATCTTTTTTCTATTGGAAAAGTAAAAAATTCTGGAATATATTTTTAGTAAAACTCCAAATAAATTACTTATCTTAGATCTAGAATACAATTTATATTGCTTGGCTATTAATACATCATGGACATACCCTCTATCTTTTGGAGCCAACAATAACATTACTCCCACTGCTATTTTTTTCAATATTTTATTTAGTTTAATAATTTCATAACCTGATAGCTTATTCCTCAAGTTTATTTTTGCCAAACTATTAAAGTCCACTTCAATACCTAAATAAGGCATTAATTTAAATTGAGATTCAGCTGAATAAAGCAACTTCTCATTATAATAATCATCCCTTACCTTTTCAGAATGCACTCTGTATTTTAATAAAACATCAGGAAGATTAATAAACTTATAGCCTTCACCAATTGTTAATAAAAATAAATTTACCCATAATCCATAATCTTGTGCTTTTTTATAATTTTCAGGATAAGAAGCCCCTAATTTCAGAAAAGTCTCTTTTCTTATCATTACAGTAGGATGATAGAAAGGACAGTCAAATGCAATGCAGGATATTATTTCTTCATGACTTAAAGGTGGAGTTTTATTATTACCCAGTTCTTCATGAATGCTCATAGATGTACCACAAACAATAATATCTGTATGCTCAACCATAAAATCATATTGCTTTTTGAGTCTCTCTGGAAATGAATAATCATCAGCATCCATTCTGGCTATAAACTCCCCTCTGGATAAATATATCGCCATATTCAAAGATTTAGCAAGCCCCATATTATAGGCATTCGTGATAATTTTTATTCTGCTATCTCTCTTCTGAAACTCAAAGAGTACCTGATCTGTATTATCCGTTGAGGCATCATTAACTATGATAAATTCATAATCATAAAATGACTGACTGAGAATTGACTCTACGGCTTCAGACAAAAATTCACAACCATTGAAAACGGACATTATTACAGATATCTTAGGAACATCTTTATTCATGAAACAAACCCTTATATTAAATGAAACAGGAGTTACCAGATTAAGTCTTTTATTTAATATTTATTTGTAAATTAGTTTTGCAACAAATTCAGGGAATAAATCACATATATGGTAGAAAAATTTATTTCTTAACATCTTTAGATATTTGTTCATATAGATAAATAATCAAAACCAACTTTAATATTTTATTAAATCCCCATATTAATATCGTTATATATATTACCATAATATTCTTAAACGTTTACTCTATAAGAGCCAATTAATACTCTTTACACTAAATGTAAAAATGCCACGCTATCGCATGGCATTTAATAACAGAACAACACTTATCATTTACTCATTTTTTTGCAATAACCATCTATATATCAAACCACCAATAATTCCACCAATCAAGGGAGTCAGCCAGAATAACCATAACTGTTCTATCGCCCAGGTTCCTTGAAAAATAGCCACTCCTGTACTTCTTGCAGGGTTAACTGATGTATTTGTTACAGGTATACTAATTAAGTGAATTAGTGTTAACGCTAAACCAATCGCCAATGGCGCAAATTTAATTGATGCATTTTTATCTGTTACTCCAAAAATCACAATCAGAAAAAATGCACTTAATACCAACTCAATGATAATGGCAGATTGTAATGAAAATCCTCCGGGAGAATGTTCCCCATATCCATTGGAAGCAAAACCGCTTTCCGTCGCATCAAAATCACTCTGACCACTAGCGATTAAATACAATACCGCTGCGGCCGCAATTCCTCCAATCACCTGAACAATAATATAAGGAATGACATCTTTGGCTGGAATACGTCCACCAACAAATAGACCTAATGTGACAGCCGGATTAAAATGCCCTCCTGAGATATGACCGACAGCATATGCCATAGTCACAACTGTTAAACCAAAAGCCAGTGATACTCCCACAAAACCAATCCCAAGTATTGGGAATGCCGCCGCTAAAACAGCACTTCCACACCCTCCGAACACTAACCAAAAAGTTCCTAAGAACTCTGCCGATAATTTTTTAAACATTACATGATTCCTCAACGATACCTGCATGAATGCAAAAGAATCCAAACAAAGTTTAGTTAGTATTTTTAAATATGTGCAAGGATCCGTCAGCAGAAAATAGATGACAAGAAAATACGAAGAGTAGTGATTTCAATAATTAGCAAAGATGTATTTATTTAATCAACATAACAACCTGAGTTTATTGATATTAAACTCAGGTTGTTGAGTTACTTAATTAGTAATTTATTTCTCTACTGATGCATTGATCTTATCTGATGTCTGCCAAATACGATATTTAACTTTTATCGTCTTCGGTGTATATACCACGATTGGTAATTTACTGTTATAACGTACAAATGCATCCTTATCTAAATTCACTGTCACGAACTTCATGGTTTTTTTCTGATCAGCACAGGCCATTTTAGTTGACATTGGGCCAGCTACTTTATCCAATTCATAATAATTATATCCCCAACCATCGAGATTTTTGGTTTCAAGTTGTCCACCAAACCAATGATGATTGCAATCTACCATCATACTTTTACCAATCATCAATTCGACCATGTAATTATTTTCGTCCTTTTCAGGTGCTAGCGTAATTACACTGCGAACCATGCCCTCTGAAGGTTCAGGGAATGGAGCCAGATCATCAGTTTTATCAGCCTGGGCATAAACCGAAACGCTCATAGCAGCTAAAGCAAGTAGATACTTTTTCATTTTTTCACCTCTTGGTATGTTTAACAACGCAAGAGAATCATAACAGCGAAAATTCAGTAATAAATTATGCTTTTTTGGCAAGGTACTGATTTTTACCACTATTATTTTGAAAGGAAATAACACCTTCTTCAGTGGAGAATAAATTTACATTAACAATCATAGAGATACGCCATTTTTATAAAATATTTTTTATGTGATATCTCTCAAATCTGGTATTACAATGGGCTGCTACACTCATAGTGTGGTAGTAAACTTCGTAATTGGAGGTCCCATGTTTCCAGAATTTGCAGAAGATCGTGATTTAGTATCCAACCTGAAAGACTCCCACCCTCGTTTCCAATCCTTGTTTGAAAAACATAACCGCCTTGACCATGAAATATCGCAGCTTGAAGGCCCGAATGGGGCTGGCTATAACGAAAAAGTCGTGCGATTAAAAAAAGAAAAACTCCATATAAAGGATGAGATGCAAAGGATTTTACAGGCGGAATCTCAGAAGTAATCCTGCCATAGACTGACGCCTGCTACGCTGAAAAGCGGGCGTCTTATGAAGACATCGGTTTTTATTGTGCCACCATCATAGGGTTCTCAATAAGAGAACTTTAAATTATCAATATCCATAAAAAAGCCACCATGAAGGTGGCAAAAACTGGAGCAAGGTTTTTTTCATTATTTATTGGGTGACAGCAGGTTGTGGCGCAGCTTTCTGGCGAGGTTGTCTCTTAGTTTTTGCCCTCGGATGCGGCGTAACACTTTCAACATCGCCTGGCTTAGAAATAAAGCGCACAAACGTTTCATGGCTGACGAACGTTGCCCCACAATTGATATTCTGGCATTGGTTATAGCGCTCTTTTGTTTGGCTTGAATGCTCAAAGCTACTACGGGTATGCGCTGATTGATTACAAAGAGGACACTTAATCATAATTGTTCACCTTTCTTGAAAGCATTGTTCTTGGAATAACAGTCTTGAAATAACACCATCTCGTCTGGTGAACAATATACCAAAGATCTCATATTGAGATCAAGTGTTTATTTTGGGATCTTTAGCTTCTGGTTTGATCTCGACCTCATCAAGTTTAACCTCAAGATCTAATGAGGTTGTGAAACCACTGTCATTAAGGTTGTGAGTGACTTTAACGATTGTCCAGTCAGTACCGTCGATTTCTTTTTTAAATCCCTCAATATGCACTGGCATTTCAGGATAAAGCTCAGCACGCCCTTTCGCTAAAGTAATAGAGAACTGTGCTACACCTCGCTGTAATTTTTTCCAAGCTGCTTCGGCTGCACGTCCTGCCTCTTCTTTGCTGGAATATATACGAGAAAGAGTCAGAACATTTTCACTTGAACCTTGCAAATATTGCTTGGATTTTTGTTGTTCAGTGGTTGCTTGTTTATATTCAACCGCAGACTCTTGTTGTTCTTCATAAGAAAAACTTCCATCAACGCTAAAGCTTTTGTCACTTCTCTTTTCCCCTTTACGAGCGGGCTGAACATAAGAAGGTTTGTGCTTTTTTGCTCCACTTTTTGACAGATCCACCCTCCCAGGCTTATGTTTAGGCTTTCCTTTCTCCTTTTCCGGAAATTTTTTGTCTTTGTTTTTAGAACCTCCTTCTTTTTTAGGTGGCTCTTTATTTGATGGATTATCTTTTGTCGTATCCGTTTTAGTACTTTCATATTGAACTGATACTTCAACCTTGGCACTTTTGGATTCTCTCCGCTTATACTCTACCGTCTGTTTAGCCGTTGTGCGTGTATCCAGCCACTGCGCTATTACTCCGGTGTAAGACTCACGATCAGATAGTGTAAATCTGTGATTATCGCCAGAATTACGGATAATTTTGACCGGAGGAATAGGCGTACCACTGCCTGTTTCATTCTCTCCTTGACGAATAAACAACAATTCGCCATTTTTGACCGATGCAATCGCCCCTTCCTGCTTCGCGACTCTAGTCAAAAAGCTTACGTCAGATTCATTAGTCTGATCGATATGCATAGTGATGTTTTTTAAAGTATCACTAATCTTAAAGTTCAATTGATTTCTTGTCGCGACCGTACTAACTATCGTTTCTAACGTGTGTTTATGGTAAGACACCTCGCGCTTAACGTTCAGATAACCGCGTAAATCAACACTGCGGGCACGTATAGTTACTCGATCAGGAGCACCAACATGTTCAATTTCATCAATAACGAATTTTCCTTTTGGGGTTAAAGGGCAGCCATGCCACCCCAATTCCAATGTCAAAATATTGCCTCTTGATGGCAGTTTGAGTTCACCATTTGCATCATCCAGCTCAATATCAAGCTGATCTGATTCCCCCCCTCTATTATCCGTCAGAGATAAAGACATTAAACGTGACTGTATTTTTCCGGTAATATCCTTATCATCGATTTCTAAGCGAAAAGCGGGTGCTCCCTCTTTGCCTGTAATCAAATCGAATTGAGGTATCCAATCTGTACTTGGCATCCACTGTTTGAAATCGATCATGAGAAGAGCTCCTTAACTGTCTTTATACCGTCATCCTTCAGTTTCGAAAGATCATCCCATGAGTTAGGCATTTTGCCTTTAATATCCGTTAGCTGTTGCTGCAAATCGCCCAACATCTCCAACAGATTGTTATCAACACGCCGTAGTGTCAGCGTAAAGCTAATTTTACGGGGCGCACCACCTGACATAAATTCCGTTTTTGTTTCATCAATGCTTTCAATAACAAACATGCCATAAATTGCGCCACTACCATCAATCAAAGACCATGCTTTGCCACTATCAGCCATCAATTTCAATGCTGTTAGTGACAAGGAGCCACCTGTCAGTTCAGGATAAAGATCGCCAGATAACGTTACTGTATCGTTATCCGGCCCCACAAATTGCCATGCAGGCCGTGCTCCCACACGGCTATTGAAGGCATGTCTCCAGCTTTGTTTATGCTGGAAACTTTGATATGGCGTAGTTTTCAGCATAAAAACAAATAAACCAAGTGCAGCCATCATAAGAAATCTTCTCCTCTGTCAGAAAGTGAGCTACGCATACGGGCTTGCTGCATACGTTCCCGTTGTTCCAGTTCCTGTCTGACCATTCGGGCGATATCCTGCGCGGACTGTCCCTGAGAGCCATAGACATAAATGTTGTATTGCGGCGCGGCGCTAGCTTGTTGCTGCGGCTGGCTCCGCATTTGTTTTGCCTGAACTTCCTCATAAGCATGAGCAGGCAAACTTTGTGCATGTAACGGTGCGTCCTGCGCTGCAACAGGTAATGACATAGCGCTGATGGCAACTCCCACGGCTGCATACTTCGCCGTATCTAAACGGCTAGTAACACTGGCTCCGCCACTGACAAGTTCAGGACCACGTTCACCAACAATGGCTGTTTTTCCAGCAGGGACATAGCCACCTTTATCTAATAAAGGCGTTTGTACTTTCTTAGCCTGTTGAGCCGTTTCATTTTTAGTAATTTCCTCTGTTTTCTTTAGTGCAACTTCCTTTTTCTCATCGCCTTTCCACCATGATGTGAAGACGTCAGTAATAGAAGAAATCTTACCTTTCAGTGCTTCCCATTTTTCCTGAATACCCGTCAACAGATTATCGATCATATCCGAACCGGCAGTTTTTAATTTCTCTGGAATAGCCTGAACATCGGCAACAATTTCATCCCATTTATCTGAAATTGATTTTTTGACACTTTCCCAGATTTCAGATGTATTCTGTTTAACTGACTCCCAGGCACCACTGATTGTTGACTTGACCCATTCCCATGCTTCCGAAGCACTTTGTTTAATCGTGTCCCAGTTATTGTAGATAATGCCGATTAAGCCACCATCCATGAAAAAGCTCTTAATACCTTCCCACGCTATGCTGACAAGGTTTTTAATTCCCTCCCAGGCACCACTGAAGATATTTTTCACGCTATCCCATAAAGCCATAAATTTCGGTCCCAGTGACTCCCAATTCTGCCAAATATAAATAGCAGCCATTGCGATGACACCAATAATGGCAAGAATTGGGTTTGCCATCATAGCCCGGCCAAGAAACATCATTACCTTACCTAATGTGCTAAAAGCATTACTTAAAAAAGACAATCCTTTTACACCGACACTCGCCAGAACATTTATGCTGTTTCCCAAAATCCCGAAAACTTTTTGCCCAATATTCCCTAATGCCCCTAAGCCCCTTCTCTGTTTTCCAAAGGAATCTTTATTTCCTTTGTTAGATAGCAAATCAGCACCATCATTTAGTGAGCCAAAAACTTTATCCCCGGTTTTACCAAAGAAATCCATGGCAGCTCTTAGTGCTTCCAAAGCCTCAGTTCCGAATTGTGCAAATGCCTTCAAGCCATCTCTTAAATTCTCCATAGCCTGAATACCGACCTGAGCAAATCTATTCAAGTTGGCTCTTAATTCTTCCAGCCCCTGAACCCCGATTTGAGTAAAAATATCCAGACTAGATTTCAGCTTATCCAGCGCCTGAACACCTAATTGAGCAAAGAAATTCAGACTGGCTTTTAATTCTTCCAGAGCCTGTATACCTAATTTGGCAAATACATCCAAAGGAGAAGTTAATTTATTCAGAGCCTGAACTCCCAATTGGACAAATGCATCCAGCGTGGATTTTAATTTATCCAGTGCCTGGGTTCCCAATTGGGCGAATATATCCAATGGCGCTGTTAATTTATTCAGAGCCTGAACTCCCAGTTGAACAAATGCATCCAGCGTGGATTTTAATTTATCCAGTGCCTGAGTTCCCAATTGGGCAAATATATCCAATGGCGCTGTTAATTTATTCAGAGCCTGAATTCCCAGTTGGACAAACGCATCCAACGTAGATTTCAATTTATCCAGTGCCTGAACACCTAATTGAGCAAAAAAATTCAGGCTGGCTTTTAATTCTTCAAAAGCACTAAGTCCCAACTGAAAAAATGCTTCCAGTGTGGATTTCAATCTATCCAGTGCCTGAATACCTAATTGGGCAAAGAAATTCAGGTGAGCTTTTAACTCATTAAAAGCATTCAATCCTAACTGGACAAATGCTTCCAATGTGGATTTCAATCTATCCAGTGCTTGAATACCTAATTGGGCAAAGAAATTCAGACTCGCTTTTAACTCTTCAAAAGCACTAAGTCCCAACTGGACAAATACATCTAAAGGATGTGTTAATTTATTCAGCGCCTGCATCCCTAGCTGCACAAAAGCATTTAAACTAGATTTCAATGTATCCAGTGCCTGGCTACCTAATTCTGCAAATCTATTCAGGCTGGATTTCAATGTATCCAACGCCTTAATACCTAACTGCGCAAAAGTGTTCAGACTGGACTTTAATGTATCCAGTGCCTGACGCCCTAATTCAGCAAACTTGTTCAGACTGACTCTCAGGTCAACAAAAATCTGAATTCCAAATTGGGCAAAAATATTCAGACTGGCCTTTAGCTCAACAAAAGCATTAATTCCCAACTGCATAAAAAAGTTCAGGCCTGCTCTTAGTTCTACAAAAGCCCGAATACCTAATTGCACAAAAAAGTTCAGACTTGCTCTTAATTCAGTAAAAGCCTGAAGACCCAATTGGATGAAAATACTTAAACTTGTCCTGAGCGCAACAAAAGCCCTAACACCCAGCTGCACAAAAAAGTTCAGGCTGGCTCTTAAATCTGCAAATGCCTGAAGACCTAATTGGACAAAAATACTTAAACTTGTTTTAAGCGCGATAAAAGCCCTAACACCCAGCTGAACAAAAAAGTTCAGGCTGGCTCTTAAATCAGAAAAAGCCTGAAGACCCAATTGGACGAAAATACTTAAACTTGTCTTGAGCGCGACAAAAGCTCTAATACCCAGCTGCACAAAAAAGTTTAGACTGGTTTTTAAATCAATAAATGCCTGAATTCCCAACAACGTAAATATATTTAAACTGATTCTTAAGGAATCAAATGCCCTTATACCTACATTGCCGAATATTTTTATTTTATTTATAATTGTTTGGAATGTAATATTTACAAAGCCAGCCGTTAAATTCAAAACCCCATTAATTTTATTCAGCATGCCAAATAAAATTGTTATTTGAGGATTAATATTAATGACCAATTTATCTAACAATTTAAAATTGTTAGTCATATTACCCGTTACACCAACATTCAATTCATTTTTTTTACCAGATGAATTTTCCTGTCTGACACTTTGAGTTATTTGGGTAATATTTACTGATTGGCTGGCAGCACTGACTTGTGTCACCTTTGAGGAACTCTGCCGCGCAGAGAAAGATTGCTTAATTGTTTGATTATAGGCTTTAAGATCGGCGCGCATACGCGCAGTTTCCTGCGCATAACCAACAACTGGTTTTAACCCTTCGACAGTCCTATTAAGCTTTTTAAACTGGTTATAAATTTTATCTACTGAACCAACCAGCTTTTTTTGCTGTTGTTGAACAGATTTAAAAGAACTGGTCAGCTTATTAACGGTACTCAGTACCTTATCAAGCTGTGACTGTACATTACTCATTTTCTGCACCACTTCTTAAAATGGCCCGATGTCGCCAGTCCAATAATTCCGACAGTGACATTTCATCTGTATCTGCCGGTCTCCAGTGAAAAACGGTGGCAATATCTGCCACCAGTTCATCAACGGTTAATCGTTCTGGGAATCGGACTTGACCGACTTCGGCAACAAAAAATTGACCACCTCCACACTGAGATTAATCAGATCACCGGGTGACATCATCATCAGGTCATTCTTGGTCAATGCAGGAGTGGTAACACGTGGCAGAATCAGCAACATAGAATCCACATCCATTTCCAGCAGTGCCTGTAAACGAGCACCGCGCAGCGCACCACTGGTAGGTTTACGTACCGTCACTTCCGTGATTTTTCCGTTGCCTCGCGCCAGTGGAGCTTCCAGTTCGATTGTGCGCAGATCTTCATTTTGAGTTTTCAGTGCTTCAGTCATAATTCAACCTTGTTTATCCGAGTAAAAACCTGCCTCAGCCGAAAATATGCTGGGTGAGACAGGGAATAAGTTTTGAAATTTGCTAATTAAAAGAGCGATTAAAACAGACCGATAGCGCGGCGATGCTGTGCCAGACGATCTTCTCCGCCCACTTTTTCAACCATGTTGACGGTATCGATTTCAATCAGTTCCTCGCCATCCCAGGTCAGTTTGAAGTAAGTGTTTTTAGCGGTAATTTTGGTTTGTGTGTTGTCGCCTTGTTTATAAGTACCGTGATCGAACTCCTGGAAGCGGCCACGCATCACAACTTCAACTGCAACCACATCACCCGTGTCTTCGCGCTCAAAAGAGCCGGCAAAGCGCAGCATGACGCCATCCACTTGTGCAATGCCCCACTGTTTGTACAGCTGAGATTCGATCCCGCCCAGAGTGAATTCCGCATCCAGTGCGCCTTCATCCAGACCCAGATCCACCATTGCGCTGCCGTTCATACCGGCACCACGATAGGCTTCCAGTTTGCGGCTCAGTTTAGGAAGTGTCAGTTCTTCCACGATACCCTGATAGTTGTTGCCATCGTTGAACAAGTTCAGGTACTTAAGTTTGCGAGGTAATGCCATCAGTTAGCCCCTTATTTATTGATACTTTTCGCGAAATCCATCAGGTAACTATCTGTAATACGCTGGCGTAACATCATGTTTTCCAGTGGTGGTACAGGTGTATAGTCGTAGTCGATGGTCAGTTTGCCTGCTTTCAGGGTGTCTTTATCGTTGATTTTGTCGTCATACCAGCAACGACCATCAATAATGTAACCACCCGCTTTCAGTTCGCGGAACTTAGCATTGATGCCTTCAATAATGTCGCGTACCAGTGATGGAGTCAGTGGCTTGTCGATTGCCCACATGTGTGCGTCAGCCATGGTGTCAGCCAGAACCTGTGCGGTACGGGTATAGCTTTCGAACTGGAACAGTGAATCCTCCGCACAAGTACGGGAACCCCAGAAACGGAAACCATTTTTGCGGATCAGGGTAGTAACACCACTTTTGTTCAGCAGATCAGCATCAGTCGCAGTATCTTGTAGATCCCAGAAGACATCAGCAGACAAACCAGTCACACCGTTAACACCAACATTGGACAGGGTTTTATGCCAGCCGGTTTCTTCGTCAATTTTGGCGCGCAGACCCAAAGCACGAGCAGTTGCAAACGCGATAGATTCGCTGTTAGTAACAGTATCCCAGCTCAGGAAGTCAGGCCAAATCAGCATCAATTCACGTTGATTGAAGTTGTCACGATATTTGATAACTTCAGAGATATTTTTGCAGCCATAAGCGCTGACATACGCCATTGCTTTCAGTTTCTGGGCAACGCTTGCCAGTTCAGCAGCCACTGCTTTTGAATCCAGACCCGGAACACCCAGAATACGTGGTTTAACACCGAGCTGGCTTTGTGCCGCCAACAGTGCCTGCATACCGGTTTTCTTACCAGCTTCGGTAACACCACCGATAATGTTAGAAATAGTTGCTTCTTCAGATTCGCCCTCTTCCACACGAACAACTACAGTCACAGGCAGAGCCTGAGCAGCGATTGCTTTCAGTGATGCGGACAAAGTGCCTTTTTGCCCAGCTTTGCCACTGGCGCTCATAACGTCAGTAAGCAGAACCGGAGTATTTAATGGAAATGTTTTTGCGTCTGCGTCAGGACCAGTACAAACCATACCAACGATAGCAGTGCTAACGGTAGTGATGGTACGAGTACCTTCGTTAATTTCCTGTACACGGACTCCGTGATGATAATCTTGTGCCATATTAGCGTTCTCTCCTGTTAAGGTGTGGGCATATATTGGCGGATTAAGGCTGTAAAATCATTCTGTTAGGTATGTGTGACAGGAGGTACAAATTGGTTGGGATATTTTTGTTTTAAATCAGTTGGTTGGATTTTTAGGTGTGCAGCAGGTAAAAAAATCCGTCCTAGTGGACGGTTTATTCAGGAGTTATCAGAATAACTCGCTGTGTGAGCCTAATCGGGCAAGCTCCAAAACGGTATTACCAACTTTTTTGTAAATCAGCAGTAGATCTGGGTGAAGATGGCAATCTCGGAAACCCCGCCAGTTTCCTTTTAGTGGATGATCGACGTATCTTGGCGGGATTGGTTTATCATTTATCAGTATATCCAGTATTTCAACTAAACTTTCATCGATAGTTGCACGATATTTACCTTTCTTCACGCGCTTATAGTCCTTCTTGAACTCAGAAGAACGACTAATCTTCCTCATCATTGTTTAGATCATCCATGAAAGCAGAAACACTATCAAACGTTTTACCATTCCCGCTTTCAAGCTGTTTAATAGCAGCTTTTGTGCGAGAAGCATTCCGGTAATGAGTACCTTTCACTTTGAAGGGTAGTGTATTTTTTTCCGCTACCTGTACCATCAACATGCGAATAGCATCGCTTACTGTCAACCCCATAGATTGGAGTGCAATAGTTGCAAGTTCTTTAGTTTTAGGGTCAATTTTCGCCCTGACATAAGTTTCATTAGCCATAAAAACCCCCTCTTTCTTTACATAATAGCTATTGATTGTAGTCCCACTGTAGTCACATAACAAGACTAAAAAACGTGCTATTTCTGGAGTTATGGCAAATGAGAATTTTTTACTCATACACTGTGCAAGGTGAAAGAAAGCACTAAAAACAACCATATTTTGTTTGTATTTTGTTCTTTTTGTCTAGTGTTTCTATAAATTGGAATATTGGATATTAAGTGAACTATAAAATGTGTATGCTTTTGCTTATTACTTTTTTGGTTATTGCCTTTCGTCCGCTGTTATCAGTCTTATCATGTATTCACATAGTGTTCTATAAAACCTCGGGTTAACGGAAACCGTTAATCTGGCTGCTGGGGCATTATCCAAATCTATTGTTAGAGAAGTGGGAAATGGCGGTACATTCGAAAGTTGTAATACAGCAGGGATATACAACATAGCTATTTCTGATACCTCAACAGTATCAGATTTCCCTAAAGTGAATGGAAATCCAATTTACGGCTATGGCATGATGATTGTAACTGTGAGTCATTCGAGTACTTCACAATTTTATATGTCACACAGCGGACACATGGCTGTTCGCCAGTTATGGTATCCTAGCAAGGAATATTCTGAATGGAGTGTTCAATATAGTTCTGCAAATAAGCCCTCCGCCGCAGATATCGGGGCATTTCCTAGTTCAGGGGGCAAAATTACTGGGGTTATCCATGCCGATAACTGTATTATGGGCAAAGAGTTATGGGAGAAAGATCCTAATACAGGTAAAGAAGAACGGGCTTATACCCCGTTTAATAAACCCTCTGCGAGCGATATTGGAGCTATACCAAACAATCAATTAGCTTTTCTTGGTAATGGCGGCAAATTTCAGGACTGCTTATCGAGTGGCTTCTATAGAGTAGGAATTGAAAATATTACTACCGTCACTGATGCCCCGAGCGAATTATATAGTTACGGCATACTAGAGGTGCAGAATAGCAGTGGTGTTATTTCTCAACGCTATGTTTCTCACACCGGACAAATAGCTATACGTCAATCATGGGATAATGGTGTTGAATGGGAAGGATGGAATATGGTTTATTCGTCCACATTTAAACCTTCTGCTGCCGATGTTGGTGCATTTCCGATAACTGGCGGGAAATTAAATGGTGCGATAAAAGCGTCTGGTATTGTTGGATGTCAAGGAGATGAAAGACAACATTTTGCATTCTTCGATGATGATGGACAAGCACGAGCATGGATATATAAAGACAAAGGTGGCGATGGACTGCGTATTAGTAATGGTTACGATGGTGGAGGGGATTGGATTTTTGCTAAAAATGGAGAATTAACTTGTCCTGGTGCAGTAAATTCTTATGCAAGGAATACTATCCGGCATAGTGGATATGGAAGCATCAAATTTTTACATCAAGATACGAAAAATTTTATATTGTTAGAAACAACTCAAGATGGGAAGGCTATTTATTTTGTTCAACGTAATAACGATGACAAAAATCAGTGGGTATTACGTTTTCCTCAAAAAGATGGAACTGTTGCTACGTTAGATGATAGTTATAATAAATCCGAATCAGATAACCGTTTTATTCGTTTGAATAATAATACTAAAACATCGGGATATATTTTATCTAAAGCCGCTAATCTCTATGACGATCCTAGTTCACGTGATTTGGGACGCTCAGGTTTTTTAAGACCTAATGAAGGTTTAGAAAAACTTGGGGCACTGGCAATTCATGTAGCTCATCCTTTAGTTGATGGGCCACAGCACGCTAGAGGAATTTCTTTTGATTACGGATATAAAACTGGTCCATTTGGTATTTCAACCTATGCTTTTGATGAAGATGGTAACTTTAAGGGAAGTAAACGAATATTAACAGAAGAGGATGTTCACTCATTAACTAATATCCCTGTTGGAGTTCCTTTGCCGTGGTCTCATGTAAACCCACCTGAAGGCTATTTTGAATGTAATGGTCAGCAATTTAATACATCCCAGTATCCTAAATTAGCAATGGCGTACCCTTCTGGTGCTGTACCCGATTTACGCGGTGAGTTTATTCGCGCTTGGGATAGTGGACGTGGAGTTGATAATGGGCGTGGCTTACTAAGTTATCAATCACCTACGTTAATTAGAACAGCAATCCTTGATTATGTGGGGAATGATTCTCATGGAGTTCATGCAGCAGCTATCGGTATCCCTTTTGATAATGCTGATTTTACCACTCAAACACAGCCTGATACGGCAAAAGCACCAAATAATCAATCTATTCCCGGTGGGAATGCTGATTCAGGAATACCGGGAACAGTTTCCACCGCAGCTTTAGGATCATCCACAGTAGCTTCATGGTGGTTTAGCACCCGTCCCCGTAATATCGCATTTTTATATATAGTGAGAGCAGCATAATGAAATATACAACAGATCTTAAAACACCAAAATTTGATGAAAATGGTTTTGCGACTTCTAATGGCTGGGTAATGGTTTATCGGGCTAATACCGAAACAAAAGAATATATTTGTGCAGATATGGAACGCACTGTGATTGGTGTCAGCTTATCTGCTGGCGCATATTTGGATGAACCTGAATTACCTGATTCGGCTGATATTGCTGTGTGTCGCAGTACCGATGAAAAATCATGGGTTAATATCCCTGATTATCGTGGAAAAACGGCTTATCATATTAAAAATAAGCAATCTCAGAAAATACAGGTAATCGGTGAGCTACCTTCTGAATTGACTCTATTTGAGCCTAAGACTTCATTTGATAAATGGGATGGAAAGCAATGGGTAATTGATCTTGCCGAAAAACAAAAGCATGACTTACAACAAGTAGAAGATCAAAAACAATCTCTGGTACATGAAGCTGAACAAAAAATTATTCAATTGGAACGTAAAGTTCGGCTTGATATGGCTTCACAAGAGGAAATGTCACTATTACGTGAATGGGAAGTGTATAGTATTAAATTGATTGAACTTGATATTTCAGATATCAAAAAAATTGATTGGCCTCAAAAGCCAGAATAATGATCAGGGGCATTATGCCCCTGTAATTATTTTATTTTTGGTTGTTCGGGCCATGCTATTTTAGGTGCAATGCTGCAATCAATGCGATTAAGTTCTACTCTATATTTTCTCCATTCATTTAACATGGACTTTTCTTCAGTTGTACTAATGTCTAGATCAATAGCATCTTGAAGAGGAGAAATGATATCTTTAGCGTACTCCATTAATTTTTTCTTTTTTACTTCTGCTTGTTGACACAGTTCTTTTTGAGTTGGTGGGGGAATATTTCTCCAAGCAGGTAAACCATTTTTCCCAGCAGCACGAATCTTGCCTTTTGGGGCGATATTACTTACAAACTCTGAATAAATCTCATCATTGACTTCAATACCATCATCTGGCCATGATCCAGCATTAATATAATCTTTTTTTAATATAGTAGGGTAGAATGCATTATTTTTTGCGCTGTAAAAGTACATAATTAATATCCTATTGCAATCCAAGCTGTTGGCAAATTATAGTCTATGGTTACTCTTAATGTACTGTTATCTACCAACATGACAGAAGAAGAGACATCATCATCTCCGTAATGTATAGCTTTATAAACAGTACCTACAGCCATTGCTCCTGTAGTAGGAAAAGGTATAGGTAAAGATACATTGGTTGTACCACTGCGACCATGAACTACTCCCCACTGAATAATCATCCCTGTATCGCCACATTTCCACCAACCGTTAGGCTCTTTTTGAGCTGTACTCTTATTTGCTGTTATATCATCTAATGTAGCGGCACGAACCCAACTACCATCAGTTCTACGCTCCCAAAGTTCCTTTCCACCAATCCAGCCAGTTGCTTCAATATCACTGGAAACATCAACTTTTCCTTCTATTCTCCCACCTGTTTTAGGATAAGCATTCTTAGCCAAATTGATGGTTTCTGCATAATCATGGGCATAAGGTAGAACAGTATCATCATATTCTGCTCCTAATTGAGGGTCATCAATGGCATAGGATTTTACCATCCATTTAATTTCAAATTTATTGTATGGCTGTATTGATTGATGCGCTTCTACTTCTCCATCTTCACGAGAGTAATTAATATCGGAAAAATTACTGGTGACATGATAAGTTAAACCACCTCGTAAATAACAACCGCTCATTACAGGTGATTCTACAATACTGCCTGATTCTACGCCGCCATAAAGAGGATATGTATCGTCTATTGGTCGTGCAATGCTCATCATTGCATAACGAATATTTTTCACTGTATTACGATAAGTTTGACGAATGCGTTTAATATTCAGATATTGTGCGTCTCCCCCCCATCGGGTATCTCCGCCTTCCATTTGTAATAACAACCCTGCAAGGTGTGTTACATCTTTCCCAAACGGATTTTTATCTCCCCGATTTTCGGCATAATTACGATGTATGGTTAGCCATGGATTAGCACCACTATCGTTATGAGGAAAACGCCACCATACGGGATAATAACGGTCACTGCTCAATCCGGTCAGGTCAATGGTGGTGTTAAAAC
Organism: Xenorhabdus sp. PB61.4; assembly: GCF_963894935.1. NCBI lineage: Bacteria > Pseudomonadati > Pseudomonadota > Gammaproteobacteria > Enterobacterales > Morganellaceae > Xenorhabdus > Xenorhabdus sp. PB61.4. The sequence goes on along the minus strand of NZ_CAWQJR010000187.1, from coordinate 12,274 downwards.
GCGGTTCAGCCTGAATTTCTGCTGCACTGGGTTTATTCTGGGGAGTGTATGCTCGCACCCAACCACCATCAGATTTACGCTCCCTCAATTCTTTACCACCAATCCAGCCAGTTGCATCCACATTACCTGCCACTTGTCCGCCAGTTATTGGTAATGCACCAATATCAGCAGCAGAGGGTTTATTTTGTGGCGTATAAGCCCGCACCCACTCACCATTAGGTTTTCGTTCCCAGAGTTCCTTGCCACCAATCCAGCCAGTTGCTTCAATATCGCTGACAACATCCACTTTGCCTTCGATTTTCCCACCAGTTTTAGGGTAAGCATTTTTTGCCAGATTGATGGTTTCAGCATAATCATGGCCATAAGGCAGAACGGTATCGTTGTATTCTTTACCTAATAGAGGATCATCAATAGAATAAGATTTCACCATCCATTTAATTTCAAATTTATTATGAGGTTGTATTGATTGATGTGCCTCTACTTCTCCTTCCTCACGGGAATAATGAATACCGTCAAAATTACTGGTGACATGATAAGTTAAGCCACCCCGTAAATAACAACCACTGAATACAGGAGATTGAACAATATCGCCAGATTTTACACCTTCGTAAAGAGGATATTTATCGTCTATTGGTCGTGCAATACTCATCATACGATAATGGATACTTTTGACCGTATTACGATAAGTTTGACGAATGCGTTTAATATTCAGGTATTGAGCATCTCCTCCCCATGCAACTTCACTGCCTTCTATTTGAAGTTGAAGCCCCGCCAAATGTGTGACACCTTCTCCAAATGGTTTTTTTTCCCAATCTTCAGAGTAAGTACGGTGTAGGGTCAACCATGCATTGGCTCCACCGTAATTATGTGGAAAGCGCCACCATACGGGATAATAGCGATCACTGCTCAACCCAGTCAGGTCAATAGTTGTATTAAAACGGGGTTCAACCTGAATTTCCTCCGCTGTCGGTTTATTCTGAGGACTGTATGCCCTTATCCAGCCACCGTCAGCTTTACGCTCCCAGAGTTCTTTCCCTCCGATCCAGCCGGCTGCTTCAATATCGCTGGCAACATCGACTTTGCCTTCGATTTTGCCGCCGGTTTTAGAGTACGCATTTTGAGCTAGGTTTCTGGTTTCCGTTAACCCGAGGTTTTTTACAAATTCGTCTTTGTTCAGAATATCCGCGCCATTTTTATTTTTCTCCAAACGCGTATTCGCATTATTATTCGCCGCATTAGCCAGATCATACGCCGCTTTCACCGCTTTCGGTGTTGCTGCATGGGTTTCGCTATTGCTGTCTACCGCGCTGCTCAGGATCACAAATCCTTTTTCTTTCAGCGTTGCATCCGGGTGGTTACGGCTGTTCGCGTGTTTTGTGATGGAATTATCCACATACTCACGCGTTGCCAGAACAATGGATGGATCAACTTTCAGCGTGACTGCATTTGCGCTACTGACAATCAGGATCATTCGGATCGTCTGAGTACGGCCGGAACCTTCCTGTAATTGCGGTTTGTAGGTTTCTGCGCAGTTACCTACTGCAACCAGAACGCCATCTTTGTCATACAGACCGATTTCACGGATCCACCAGCCACCTTCGGCTTCAGGAATAACCTGTTCCGCGATAATCTGGTTGGTGTTTTTCGGATCGATGCTCAGCGTATTAATTGCTGCCCGGCGTTTTTCATTAATCAATTTGGTTTGTTTGGTATCCGGTACCGGCAGGCTGCCACCACCATCACCAACGGCCATATGGGTAATTTCAATTTTCGTACCCAGTGCCGCAGCATTTGCCAATTTATCTGCGCCTAACTGTGTCAGCAGCGCAAAATATTTGGTACTCATGGTCTAATCCTCATGTTGTCAATAATATGTACCCCTGCGCCCACAATTTCTGAGCCGGATACGGTCACTTCTTTCGGGAAATAGGGGTAAACGGTTAGTTCGTCACCGCTGTAAGTCGCTGCCGAGTAGTGATATCCACCACGGGTATCAAGGTTGATATCCAACCCGATTAAATGTCGGCTCACTGGCTTGGCGTCGAAAATCAGTTTTTCCAGCTCTTCGAACATTTCATGGGTAATACCGCTCTCCAGAACACCGATATCCAACCGGAAGGTGCCCGGTGCATCGTTGGTCTGCCACCACTCTTTAACCCGAATGAGATAACCCAGCGGTTCAATCACCCGTCGGATTGCCCCAATTGTTCCTTTATGTTTATGCAGGAATAGTGAACCTTTGATCACTTCCCTTTTGATGTTCTCAGGCCAGTTCTCGTCCCAGCGATCTACAGACCATGCCCATGCCAGATAAGGCAGTAACGAGGCCGGACAAGTGTCCGGGTTCCACAGCTCACGCAATGGGATTTTGATCTTCTGCAACTTGGCACAGGCTTTCGCCGCAGCCAGTTCTAACTGCGTTGAACCCATCGGCAGAAGGCGATCATTCATCAGAGCCTCCCATTGTCAGCGTGGTTTTGGTGCAGTAAGAAGCCTGTGTTTTATCCAGCACAACATCTTTCAATGGCGCTTTCAGTTCTACACGCTGGACACCTTCTACATGCAAAGCGGCATAAATCGCAGATAAACGAATGTCACGCCCCAGACGATGCTGCGCTTCGACATAATGTTTCAGCTTCTGCTCCGCTGCTTTGCGAATAGGTTCTGACTCCGGTGTCGGGAAGATGTACAGCACTGCGTCAATTTCATATTCCACGATTTTTGCTGACTGAACTTTCAGGCGATCAGCCACAGGACGGACGTTTTCGTCGTTCAGGGCTTTTTCGACAATTTCCAGCAGCTCTTTGGATGCAACGCCTTTGTCTTGACGGGACATAATCGTGACTGTGACGTTAGCCGGTGACGGGCTGATTGCCGAAGCATCTGCGACACGGCCATCCGCACTGCGGGCATGAAATTCATAAGCCCCCACCGGACCTGCAACGCTCAGGCCTTCAAAAGCCTGTGGAATTCGGACACGATAATCATTATCAGACTCCATCACAGCCGGAGTCGGCGGGACGGTTGAGTTATCCGCAGAACGCAGAACCATGCGCGATACGTTGTTATTCGCACCCAGCTGATCCAGATCGCTACCGGTTGAATAGGCCACCATAACCGCGCGGGCAGCTTCATTAACGCGCTGGCGCAGAAGCAGTTCGCGATACACATTCTCTTCCAGCAATTTCACCAAAGGCTCGGATTCAAGTTGCAGTGTTCGTGCAATGGCATCCTGTTGCTCTTCGGGGTAAAGCGAGATTAGGCCTCTTTTACGCTCTTCTAACAGTTGTTCGTAATCCAGTGGCTCAACCACATCCGGTGGTGGTAACTGGCTTAAATCGATTGTTGGCATTGCTTACCTCACCGGAATTGAGAGTGAAAATTCTTTGGCGGACTGGTGATAAGTACCGGTAATATCCACCACCATTCTGCCGTCCTGTAGGGTTTCCATCGTGATTGACGTCAGCGTCACACGTGGCTCCCAACGGCTGATTGCGGTATAGCTGGCCGCCATAACCTGAAGTTTGATTGCCGGATTCTGTGGCCAGTCAATCAGTTCAGGCAGTAACGACCCGTAAGTACGACGTGCAATACGACTGCCGACTGGGGTCAGTAAAATATCGCTGACGGATTGCCGGACATGGTCCAAATCGCTCAACGCCCGGCCTGTCTGCCGGTTCATCCCCAGATACATCATACGGGGCCTCCTGATGTGTCACGGCCTGACTGGATGCCGATGTGTTTATGGGAATCCACGATCACGCCATTGGAACTGAATGTGCCGCCGGTGTGTTCAATATTGCCCGTCATTTTGCCGCCGTTGCGCACAATCAGATTTCCTGTGCTCATCAGCTGCGTACAGATGACTTCCGGTGTATCCAGCGTAATCCGGGTGCTGGCAACACAGGTGATTTCCGGCGCAGTAATATGGACGGAATCCGATGCAGTCACTGTCGCGGTTTTGATGCCAGTCACAGTTAATGCACCTGATTGCGGCTCATACTCCATCACTGCACCATCCGGAAACTGAACATGTGTTGCTTCAGGAGACGTTGATGGTGCCGGAAACTCATCTGAAAAAATTGCTGGCAATACAAAGGCGGTGGTCAGTTCGCCGCCTATGGACAGTAATAAAACCTGCTCACCGACACTGGGCGCCCACCATGTGCGGGAATTTCCCGCTCTGGATGTCAACCAGTGCAGCCAGTCGGTTTCGAGATTGCCTGTCGCGACCCGGCATGTACCCTTTGTGGTATCCACTTGGGTAATCACGCCTGTTCGGATCAGGTTGCGCAATAAGCGCATCAGTTCAGTGAGTTGTGTGTTCATGGCGTAAGAATGCCATGAAAAATTGGGGGAAACATTAAACTAGGCTTGTAGGAACAGACATACAAAACGGCAGATAAAAACCAATTAAATCAAAAAAATAAAAGCCTTTTCATCCTGAGATAAAAAGGCTTTTATAGGTTCTGTGAGAAGCCATGTTCAGTTGTTCAAAGTGGCTACGATTTACATTGCCTGACCACTTCACGGACATACTGTTGCAGATAATCTAATTTGGACTGGTCACTGATGATCCCTGCTCGGATATCGTAAATATCGCGTCCAGCTTTTGCAGTGAGTTCGACTTGGGTTCCATCGCCCATGCTGCGGGGGCCGGTATCTCGCTTTTGGGTGAGCTGACAGGTAGCAAGGTTGGCGGCGGCGATTTGCACCCGGCGATGACCAGCGGCAATATCAGCACGCAAAGCGGTGTTTTCTTCAGTAACATGAGCTAGTTTTCCGGAATAGTATTCATCTAATTGGGCGGCTTTACTCTGAGCATCTTTCATCTTTTGAATAGCTGACAATGTTTCCTGATTCGCTTTCTGATGAATGGCAACAACCTGAGCACTATGCTGTTGTTTAAGGTTCGCAACCTCACCAAGGAACAGTGAACGATGCCCCCACCAGCCAGTGCATCCTCCAATGACAAAAACGGCAATTAACGATATTTTCTTCATTCCTCCAATCCCCAACAAACCAACTCAGATTCCTGTTCACGTCGTAATACCTGCCCATAACAGCCATTCGGCTGTCCTTTGGTTGCCCGGCAATCTCGCCCGCCATCGTAAATCCAGCGTTTAATCTCCTGACAGGCGCCTTTTTTATCTCCGGCATTGAGTTTGCGATAAAAGGTTGAGGAGAAACATTTTGAGGGACCGATGTTATACGGGCAAAAACTGGCAATTCCCGCAATTTGTGGCTCGGTCAGCGGAACATGAACGTTCTTTTTCACCCAATCAATCGCTTTGTCAGCTTCAACCCGGTTCAGCGCTTCACATTGCTCAGCAGTCAGTTGCATCCCTTTATATACCGCCTTTCCATCAATACGCGTCACACCCCGGCATATCGTCCAGATACCACCGGCATCCTGATAAGCTACAAGCCGATTGCCCTCTTTCTCATCAAGAAACTGGGAAAGAATGACCGAAGAACTGGCGCCACCGATAATCAGGCCAATGAGCAACCGGCTGAGTCTGGTTTTGAGATCCTGCATATCACAGCTCTTTTGGTGCGTTATGTATCAGCTCGCTGACGATTCTGGCTGATTTAGATGCAGGCTCTACCTCCAGATTTTCCAGAATATCTTTTAAGATTAAAGTGCGTTTCATCTGCTCACGTCGATTAAGACGATAAGTCAAAATACCGAGAGAAATGCTGGCTAATACTCCCAACAGAAAACTCAGCTCATATAAAGAAAGACCGGAAAAAATGGCGGTTGTGCTGGCACAGGCATAAGTGGCATGGCTATATTTATCCATTCATGCCCCTCAATCCCAAAGCTGAATCATAGGCTTACTGGCAACGGGCACAAAATCCGGCATTTCAACTTTTGTTCCATGAGGCAATGTCGCGCCAAAATCAGCCAGCCCCGGATTTGCCTGCAATACACGCTCCGTCATACCTAAAGTCCGGCCATAATGACGCCAGCACAAAGCGTCTACCGTTTCGTTTTGTTGTGCAATAATTTGCATATACTCTCCTTTTATTTGCAGAAAATAATCGGTAAATCGGAGAGTTATGATCGAATAATCAGCGAAATGCCTCAATGAAACGGCATTGTTGGGGAAATAGCACAAATGAAGGGCAATTTTGCCAGATGGGATTTATTTTCACTGTTCAGGAAAGTATAAGGGCAGGGGATAATCCCTGCCCTTATACTATTTAAATTGCTTATTATCCGTTTATTGGAGGGTTCAACCCATCAGGCCTAATCCGATAACCAACTATCGTCCTCCCAGACACTTTGGATCAGTTCCATGATTTGATCATGGTCACTACTGTTTTTACTCCCTGTCACTTTTACGGACGTGTTGCTGCTGAGGGCAATTCTAAAATTAGTATCAGGATACTGTGGCAGTATTTTCTTCTTTAACTCGCTTTCAAGTGCAGACATGACTGATTCAGAAACATTAGCTCGCTTATCGAAAAGTATTTCAACTCGCATCATTTTCTCCCGCTAAAACCTATTCTTTTACCGAACCCGAAGTTTTTCAATCATTCATTATCTAATGATTTGTTTTTTAAAAAATTATTATAACCACTGAGACTTTTTTCATAAGGCGCAGATAACTCTGCTATCCAGACCAGTGCCAGTTCTTTGTCTTCTGCCTGATTGCATTCACAACTTGTTGCCATTCTGGCAATAAAATTAATACGTTGTGCTACCAATGATTCCATAAGAGAGTCCACTGATATGTCCGCCTCCACTCTATAACTGTATATGCATACAGTACACCTAATTAGTGAAAATTTAAAGTAGTTTTTTCCTTTCTTAAAGATAAAAATTGATAGTTAAAAACTATTATTTATTTCTTTCATGGAAACTTTTATCTAAAAAATAACATTTATCAAAACCATTTCACATCTATATCACAATCTCGTCTTCCCTGTCTATCCGTACAGTTATTGACAGAACTCCAAGAGGGCCATTTTTTGTGTCGTTTATAGACAATCCGCTCTGATGTAGCTGGCGCATCAGATTTCGGAACAACTGTCCATTGATGGATCCGTGTACAGATATATTTTTCCTGACTGAGCAACGATGATGTCACTCCCTGAATGGAGTGAATATCTTCACCATAAGGGCTACCAAAAGGGATATGCTTATAAGCGAGCCTGATAACCAAATCACGACGGGCAACCCATGGCCCTCCCTGAGCCTGAATATAAGCCGCCCAGTTTCCCTTATCCGCAGCCTGTAAAACGTCATTCATTTTATTATCAGGTAAATGAACTTCTTTAAGTCGACGTAGTTCTCGCCAGACAGAAACCGGAGCACCACCAATTTGTTGAAATTGTCGAATTCGCCAACGACTCGCCCAAGCTGTTACTGATTTAGCCATATCGCGCAGTGATCCTCCCGTTTCATGATCAATTTCATCTTCCAGAGCATAACCATCAATATTTTTGGAAATGTACTTTGCGATATAACCTGTCGCGCTACCTTGATTAGGATCTATCACCCGGTAATCAAAACGAGATTTTTTATCATGGTTACGCAGTAACTCTTCCTTTTCTTCCTGACAAGAGTAGTGTTCAAGGATCTTTCTGACTTGTGAAGCATGTTCCGGCAACATAAACAGCAAAATGTGCCAGTGTGGTGTCCCGTCATGATGGGGTTCAACAACCCGAAAGCCAAACAGCTTAATACCCGCACGGGCAATAGCTGCGCGAGATTTTGCCCATACACTGCATAAATAGCGCTGAGTATCACGGGGAGTTGCACCTTCCCATTTTTGGACAAATCCCCCTCTATGCCTGACTGCATGGTATTTTGCTGGTGCAGTGATAGTATAAAACTCGCCTACACACCCCATTTGATTCGCAATATCTTCGAAACCGCGCATTCTGACCATTAACTCGCAGCGACGAATAGCAGGATTAGCATTACTGTGAACGACGGTCTCAGCTAATGAAATCCGCTCTCCTGCTTCATTTTCTAAATCAAAATGCTGAAAAAACTCACGATTGCGCCGCTTTTGTTCCAGCCATTCGCGTAAAGCCAGTAGTGAAACATAAGGCGAGGCTGCGTTCTGTACCTGTCCAACTGCAATTGCCATATGCTCGGATTGAGTATCCCGCAAGCGTTTTAAGCGAAAAGACCACCAGCGTATGGACATCATGCGCAACATGCCGGCGCAAAGCTGATCAACAGACAGTGTTTTTCGCCCATAATTGAACTGCCGCCAATAAGGGGGATGAATGCCACATTGCAAAGTCAGCTTTGCCATTAATTGATATACCTCAGTCATGTGAGAAAATCGTGCTGATTCACTCATCACTGATTCAGTCTGAACTTGCTGCACTTCCTGCCGGTTAGAAGAGTCATTCGTAACAGAGTGACTCTGACTCATAGAAGAATAGTGCTCATAGTTTTCTGTAATAAACACGGATATTTCATGAGCAAGCTTTAAAAGCGGTTTACGGCTATAAGTCGCAATATTGCTCAATTGTTCAATAAATGGAAAAGGAGCAATGCCCGATACAGAATGTTTGATTTGATACCTGCTCTTAACTAACTGTAATCGCGGTAATACATTCTGCCCGACGGTTTTTCTCAGGTAAGCATTAGCATCCCTGCGTCCTGATTGCGCAAAGATATCGGCATAACGGTGGCTAAAATGTTTCGCCAGAAAATCCGGCATCTGGCCAATATACTGGTGGCGCCATTGGTGATCTTCTGCGTTAACTTGCCATAACAAACGCTCTGCTGATGAAGCATTCTGCGGAATATTTGGCTGAAACATGCCCGACTGTTTATATGTATGAGCGAAAAGATCACTATTCATCAATGCCACCTTAATTAAGGAAATGTGAATGTCTGGCGTACAAATGCCATCTGTTCAAAAAAATTAGAAAATATTTAAAAGGTGGTTAACTGGGTAACGTTAAATGTCTGGGAAACTGACTAACTACAACCTTAATATGATTCATCGCCTTGATCAGAGAGTGTTTTTCCTCAGAAGTAAACTGGCTGATTTCACTGTCATGGCGAGCACGGGGAATATTTGCCAAATAGAAAATAGCGGATAAAGCCCGCTTGTTCTCTTCATAATGACAATCCCTTTTATCACGCATGTCCGCAAGAAAGCGTTTTAACTCTTTTTCATCATCTCCCCAGTATATTGCTCTGATCTTAGACAGATGGTTCAATCCTTCCAACCGCTGACCGAGGTTAATTTGGGCAAACTTTTCTTTTTCCGTATTCGCCATATTTTCCTCACCCTTTCACCTTCAGAGTGATTATTGTCAGAGCAATTCCTCGAACACCGCTGATATCAGGTATAGGGATTGAAATTTGGATGTTCATGATGCAATATCTCTTAATGGTTTTCGTCTTAACCAATTCGGACCCAATGAAGATCTCATTTCAAGATCTCTCGTGGGATAATAATATCTCTTATCTATACTGTCAATGAAAAATACCAATATTGAGATCAAAATGGGGGCTGATAGTGGTGGGCGACCAGCTATCGAGCGCCTTGTACGCGCGTATGGATTTAAATCCCGTCAGGCTCTGAGTGATCATTTAGGCGTGTCCAAAAGCACAATGGCAAACCGCTATCTTCGTGATAGCTTTCCGGCGGATTGGATTATTCAGTGTAATCTCGAAACGGGTGCTTCACTGCTATGGCTGAGTACAGGACAAGGAGAGATGTTTCCAAACGGCGAAGGGATCAAAAAAACAGAACGATTGGAAGATATCATTGCGCCGTCAATCTCCCGTGTAAAACTGTCAGGAGGTAAACTGAATGAGGCTGATCCGGTTATTCTGGATAGTGAATTGATTTCCAAAGATCTCAGAGAGCCTCTGGTGGTTGATGATGGCATATCCTGGTATTTGCTTGATGCACAAGAAGACACTATTCAGGACGGTTTATGGCTGGTCGATATCGAAGGAATGCACAGCATCAAGAAGATAGCCAAAATCCCTGTCAGTAAAATTCGCGTCAGTGATAATGATGTTACGTTTGATTGTGCTATCAGCGATATTCAATTCATTGGACGCGTGGCTTTAGTGATCTCCAGACAATAACCAGTTACGTAACAATACGTTTTCCATCAAAGTTATCTCTGATTGCCAGAATAACTTTGATGGCGTTTATCATGTTAAAAGAAACATAACACATAAATCTATTCGGATTTATTTCAGTATTTTTAGTAGGTTTCAAGTTACATCGCAGCGACAAAAGTTGGGCATTTCATCCGATACAAAACATGCTCCCGTAGTGGGTTACCTTCCTCAAGAGCCGGATGCATAAATGTTTTTTTATCTCTGACCATTCCCAGCGTTTTCATCACATTTTCTGAACGAGCATTCATCAGGGTGGTAAAAGCTACAATCTCATCCAGTCTGATTTCCGTAAACCCAAAATCAAGAACTTTGCGGGCAGCTTCACTGGCATAGCCTTTACCCCAAAATGGCTTATCGAAACGCCAGCCTATTTCAACGATATGGCTACAGGTAGAAAATGGAAATTCAAGACTAGGTATATTCAACCCAACAAAACCAATAAAGTCACCACTTTCTTTCACTTCTACCGCCCATAATCCCCAACCACCCTGAATCTCAAATTTACGAATACAATTCTCAATCAGTGTGTCGCTTTGTTCTTTTGTTAACGTATTGGGGAAAAACTCCATGACTTCAGGATTACTGTTCAGGCGGTAAAAAGGTTCTCTGTCTTCTTCCTTCCAGGCACGAAGCCATAATCTTTCTGTTTCCAGTTCTATAATCACAATTTTCCCTTATTGATTGAAAATATGGATTTCAAATAGCATCGAATTGATATATGAGGGTCTCACCGCTCATATAACTTAATGGTCTGATTTGATGAATGTAACTAACACATAGATAACGTAAAAGAAGAAAAAATATCAAAACAAAAACTGCCGGAAAGTACAACACGTTCCGGCAGTAATATAGAAATTTTATACCCGGTTGATTTCCGCGAATTGAAAACCGAAGAGTATTTTATCAGCAGATATCAGGCAGTAGCTTTAGATTTTGCCTTATCTCCCGGAGTATCCTTGATGGAAATAATTCGTTCTGCTTCCTGTTTCTTCTTATTTTCTTTTTCCACTTGTTCAGACTGACCGATAAATAATCCGCCACGTCGGATTGACATACTCCCACAACGGCTGATACCCCGTAATTCGCCGTGCTCAAGGATATCGAGTGTTTCCGCACAGCAAGTCCCTTCTACGTGACCATCAATAATAATTTCAGGTGCAATCAACTCACCTTCCACTTTACCGGCGTGCATAACACGAATAGCCCCGCCTTTTACGCGAATATTCCCGATAATTTTTCCCCAAATCTGGATATCCCCTTCCATCTCGATATCCCCTTTGAATACGGAATTCTTCGCGACAATCGTATTAGCGCGGGCTTCAGTGCCAGAGATTTTTTTCTCTTCAGTCTGTACAGGAGGAGTGATTTGTGTGACCGGGCTGGCAGCAGATGCCTCAGTTTTTTTTCCAAACATAGCTTTCATTCTCTGTTTCATATTAGTAAAGTAAAATACCAAGGCTAAAAAAGATAAAATTGCTGTTATGGTACAACCAATATTGTTGCCATATACGTACAATCCCAGTGTAATAGCCCAAGCGAGCCATAAACTGTATAAAAAAGCGTTATCTGAAAAACGATACTTTTCCATATGTTTCTCGTTCTTGTAATCTTTTATCTTTCATCAGCAAATATATCTATGTCTCTATGCCTTAGTGGATATAGAAGAAAGGCGATGAAAATACATCCTAGCATTGTACCAGTATAAAAAACAATCTACGAAGCTATAACAGAGGTATTTATGCCGTTATTACATGGATAACGTTACCAACAAAGGTTAATAGTCTGAATTATCGATAGTTTGTCTTTAAAATCCAACACAGGGAACTCATTTTGATAGAAATATTTTGATATCTGAAATATAAGAACCATATAAACTAATAAATATGCAACATCACCAAACCAATAGTTAACAAAATAACATCATATGTAATACAGTTCATTTATATTTCATTACAGGATATGTAATTTTAATTAGAGAATTGCACCTCAGCTAACCTACCTGAATACTTATCTGACCGTGAAATTATCGATTTAAATTTACCCAATATAAATATATTGGACTTTAACTAATTGAATAGATGAAAGTTCTATCATTTCTTCTGTTCTGCTAACCTATTAATAAATAAATTTAAATCTAAATTTTTAACATTTAAA